>CAJCBY010000307.1 GCA_903960725.1 uncultured Cytophagaceae bacterium
CTCGATTTGGTATTGCCAAACAGATTCTGGCGTCATATACTTCATACCAAGCTCAATCAAGGCATTATTCTGTTTAAAATATTGCGGCAAATAGACTGATTTCTTCCCCTCATAACACTGCTGATCAAAGTCAATCGGCCGGATGCGGTAATAAATTTCTTCAAAATCAGGGGTGGTAATGACGACAAAATTCGCACTGTGCATATCCCCTAACAATTGGACAAGACACCGCTCATTGAATTTGACAAACTCCTTCGCTAAGCGGATGGGGGACTCGATGCCTGTGTCCAAATCCTGTTTCAAAAAAGCATCCCCTGGAACTCCCGCAATATGCTCTTCCACTAGGGTATTTTCATGCGTGACGTAATTGATCCGATTTGGCGATAAAATATGCTCTAATTCTAACCCATAAACCCTAGACGCATCTGCAATCTTGATGTAGAAATAATCAAAATTATCATTCACCCGATTCACAATCCGTATCCGAAAAGGATGCGTATTACCATAGGTACAATAATCCACACGATCAATCACTAAGTGCTTAATTACCTCCTCATTTCCATCCGTTTTCAAATCGGCATAGATCTGTTTCAGTGATTCATATACCTCTTCCTGATCCCCCGGCGAATAAAATACCGTTTCCCAAAGCGTATCTACCTCATTCTTATCATACAAAACAATGGAGTTATCGTAACGCAATAGGTCAGCGTAACTAATGTGCATCACGTGCTCCCGGTTGTATTTATGCAAATACCGACGCAGCTGCTGGTTAATCCGATAGAGATTCTTCTTCTTCGAGATGAGCGCCATTATTCCGTGTAGTCTAGAGATTTACCGAACGTTTCTTTTAATTGAAAAACAGAATAGATGGCCAAAGAAAAACATAACACCCCCACATAGGCCGCCGAATGAATTAGACCTACGGTTGGAATTAAAAACTTAAATAACAACGAGATAGGAATCAACGCACCCCGTACAAAATTAGGCACCGTCGTAGTCACCGTCATGCGCACGTTTGTCCCAAATTGCTCCGAAGAGAAGGTCAAAAATACCGCCCAATAGCCCCCAAAGAAGCCCAATAGCGTAATCATCACGTAAGCATGGGTCGTTGTGATATTAGACATGCCAAACAGGTAATAGATACAAATACCCACCGCAATGAAAAGATAAGTCAAAACGGCCTTCCCTCTACTTTTAAACCACTGACTTAAAGCTCCGGCGGCAAAGTCCCCAGTGGCCAGACCTATGTAGCAAAACATAATCGCATCGCCTCCACTTATTTTACCATCAATGCCAATAATTTTAGAGATTTCAGGTGCTGAGAAAACGAGAATTCCGATGATATACCAGATAGGCAAGCCCATCAAAATGCAATACAGGTATTTCTTAAAAGTAGCGCCATTTGAAAAAAGCTGAAAGAAATTACCCCGCTCTACTTTATCATCCATCTCAGTATACATCGAAGATTCAAACGTACCTAAACGCAATAATAGAAGTGCTAATCCCATTCCACCACCGATAAAATAGCAGGATCTCCACCATTCAGGATCCGAACTTAAACCTGCTATAATTGGCGCGAAAACAGCTCCCGCCGCGCCTACACCAGCAATAATGAGCGTACCAATTCCGCGTTTAGAAGGTGGTAACGTTTCGTTTACTAAGGTAATTCCCGCCCCTAGTTCACCTGCAAGGCCTATGCCAGCGATAAAGCGTAAGATGGCATAGGTGTTCATATCAGTCACTAGACCATTCATGGCATTGGCTGCTGAATACAAGAGAATAGAACCGAACAAAACGGATTTACGTCCTTTTTTATCTCCATAAACTCCCCACAAGATTCCACCTAGCAGCATTCCTCCCATTTGGATGTTCATCAAGTTCAGTCCTTGACTCAACAACTCATCTCCTGTAAGACCTAAGCTCATCAAACTTGGATTTCGTACTACCGAAAATAAGATCAGGTCGTACACATCCACGAAGTAGCCGAGGGCGGCTACGGCGATAAGCATTTTAGCTTTGGCAGAAATAGTTTCGTTTTCCATACTAGCGTGAAAGCATATCTGACCGGTGAGAGTCAAGTTTTAAAAAGATAAAAAGCAAAATAGTAAAGGACCACAAGGAGGAGCCGCCATAACTAAAGAAAGGCAACGGAATCCCCATGATAGGCATCAAGCCAATCGTCATCCCTATATTAACTAAAAAGTGAAAAAATAGAATTCCTACTAATCCGAAACCGTAGGCTCGGGCAAATCTCGAACGCTGTAAATCTGCTAAATACATCAATCGCCACAAGAAGCCGAGGAATAAAAGGATCATGAACATCACCCCTACGAAGCCGTGTTCTTCTCCAATCGTACAGAAAACCATATCGGTACTTTGTTCCGGCACGAAATCAAATTTTGTCTGCGTACCGCCTAAAAACCCTTTCCCCCAGAAACCTCCGGAACCAATCGCAATCTTGGATTGCGTCACCTGGTATCCTAAACCCCGTGGATCAAAACCCGGATCAATTAATACGCGAATTCGATTCCGTTGGTGCTCCTTCAGCACATTATTCACCAACCATTCCACTAAAAGCGCCAACGTCATAATAGCCGCTACGCCACCAGATAAACGCAAGTAGGTCTTGGGGTCTCTTTGCGAATAAATAGGCATAAATAAGACTAAAATTCCGGCGGATAAAATCAATACGACTAAAATAATCCAAGCCTTCACGAGTAAGGCAGAGACAAACATGGCGATCCCACCAATGAATAAGGCAGGATAAATCCCTGGTAATCCCTCCCGATACAAGAGGATCAGGAAGGAGGCAAAAACCAGCGCAGAACCCGTCTCATTTGAAGCAACGATTAAAACCATCGGAATAGCAATGATTAATGCTGCTTTCCACTGAAAGGGGAATTTACTCAAATTAACGAGCGGATCATTCAGGTATTTAGCAAGCAATAAGGCTGTGGCTGTTTTCGCAAATTCGGCCGGCTGAATGGTTGCACTCCCAAATTTAAACCAAGAATGAGACCCATTTATCGTCACCCCTAAAAAGGGCACTGCAATTAATAAAAGCAATAAACCCAAGTAGATGAATAGTGCGAAGGATTCAAAAAAGCGGAAATCAAGCACCAAAACACAGATAATTAACACCAGACTCGTTCCTATCCAAACCAATTGTTTACCTGCATTCGAATCATAAAATGCGGGATCAGAAAAAGACAAGGGTGCATCGGGACTGTAGACTGCTGAATAGATATTCAACCAGCCCAAACCGACAAATAGGACATAGAATCCCACCGTAATCCAGTCAATCCGGCCTTGTATGTGATTCGAATCTGTCATTTCTTAGTAGAATCTGTGGTCACTTTTTTCCTACTCACTCCTCCAGCAGAATACACATTAGGTAAGTAATTCATCTGCATGAATTTGGATTCTACCGATTTGCGATCCACTTTTCGTTTTAGGTATTTCTCTACCACTAGCGAGGCAATAGGAGCCGCTGCAGTACCTCCAAAGCCCGCATTTTCAACAAACACCGCAATCGCAATTTTGGGATTATCACGGGGAGCGAAAGCAATAAAGATGGAGTGATCTTTTCCCTTTTGGTTTTGAGACGTTCCCGTCTTGCCCACCATTTTGATATCGGGAATTTTCCCATCTGGGCCTACCGTTCCATTATTCACGGCATCTTGCATGCCATCTATCACTACGTCAAAATATTTAGCTTCTACTCCTACCTTCACGGGCGTTTTGTAGAACGGATCAATGACTTTTTTCAATCCGATTCCCTTCACCACATGCGGAGGAATATACCAACCCCGGTTCGCAATAATCGCAGCTAAATTCGCCATTTTCAATGGGCTTACCACGATTTCTCCCTCCCCTATACTAATCGAATAGATATTCGAAAACTTCCAAGCTTTATTCCCCTTATAAACCGAATTGTAATACTCTACATTAGGCAAAATACCCTTCTTTTCATTTCCTAAATCAACCCCTAACTTCCGCCCAAACCCAAAATTAGCCACTAGATCAGACCAACGCTGCAATCCCTGAGCTGATCTTTCATACGTATCACCCGTGGTATTGTCATAAATCATTTTCCTAAAAGCATGGTAGAAATACGGATTACAAGAAACGCGAATCGCACCACGTAAATTAACCGGCCCGTGACCATGGCATTTCACAGGGGAACCGGCATGAGAATAGACGGTTCCGGGACCAATAAATCCTAATTGCTGACCTACTAAGGCTTGCACTAATTTAAAGGTAGAACCCGGACGATAATAGGCTGATGGGGGACGATTTAACAGCGGCTTCATGGGATCCAAAGCTAACTGCTGGTAGTAGGTAGAAAAATTATTCCCTGTTAATTGACTAGCATCGTAAGAGGGGGCAGAAACCATGGCCAGAATTTCTCCCGTGGATGGCTCTATGGCCACTAAACTTCCTACTTTATGCTTCATTAAACTATCCGCATATTCTTGAATAGCTAAGTCAATAGAGGTATATAAATTATTACCAGAAACTGGATTGACATTCAAGGAACCATTTTTATAATCCCCTTTTTCTACCCCATTACTATTCACCATGCGGTATTTTATACCTCTCTGACCCCGCAGCGTTTCTTCGTAAAATGATTCGATTCCAGAAATGCCTACATAATCGCCTTGTCGATAATAGTCTCCTTTTTGTTCTAATAAAGTAGTCGGGCTAATTTCTGCTACATACCCTAAGGCATTCGAAAAAGACCTCGACTGATAGGTGCGGAAGGCATTTGTTTCAAAGAAAAATCCTGGAAAATCCACCATCGCATCTTGCACACTCGCAAATTGCTCTTTCGATAAATGCTTTAGAAATAGGCTAGGTTTTACCCGTGAATACGTTTTTGCTTGCTGGGATGTTTTGACAAAATAATCCTTTGTTATCCCAAAAACTTGGCAAAAATGATTCGTATCCTTGACGACTGCCTTTCGCGGAATGATATACAAATCATAGACAGGTGTATTGTAAACAATTAATTTACCGTAACGATCATATACTTCGCCTCGAAATGGAATCTGAATAATCTTGCGAATTGCGTTATTATCAGCTGCTTTTTCATAGGTGTCATCCACCACTTGAATAAAAAACAATTTACCGATGAACAATAGTCCAACGATTGCAAAAAATAGGAAGATTAGATTTCTGCGCTGATTAAACACCTCGACAATAATTTACGACAAAAATACAGAATTATCTGCGCTTCTGCGAACGCTATTTAGGAAGACTTTTGATGAGTGCCAAAAGGGCAAAAGCAATGGAACCAAGCGAAAATACAATCGTAAACCAAGGAGATGTTGTCAAAAAATAGGCATCTAAATAACGGCCGGCAAAGACCCCAGCGACAATGGTCACTAACATCTGAAATGCGGCTCCTAAGAATTTTTGGTACGAATTCATATTCATCTAAAATTATCCAATTTTCGGTAAGATAAATCGTAAATTTGAAAATAGTTCGTTTGAACCACATGCATAAGAGTCTTGCCTTTTTATTTCTAGCACTCTGCACTTGGTCTTGTTCCCAAAATAGCAACAAGCCCATGGCAGTTGCCTTTCACAATGTGAATGCAAAATACAATGCCATTTGGCAGGCATCGAGGTTAGATAAAGAATTGCAAAAAAAATGGGTGACAGAACGAAAAGAGAATTACAATGCCACCCTTCCCATCCTCTTTCCAAGAGATTCTAGTTTTAAACAAGGCCATGATAAAGAAATTAAAGAGCTCATTCGTAAAGCGTCTTTAGTCATCGATCGCCACCAAAATTCCCATTTCATCATTGATGCCTACCTGTTGATTGCGCGTGGTCGACTCTACCAAAATGACCTAATAAACGCCATCGAAACGTATAAATACGTTAACTCTCTCGAAATTCGACCAGAAGCATTGCTCGCTTTGTACGAAATTTACCTGAATCAACAGGAGTTTGTTGCCGCAGAAAAAATAGAAGATTTCCTCAGTGAGAACCCACTTAATGCTAACCAAAAAAAGCAGTACCTACTCATAAAAGCCTATTCTTTTCAACGCTTAGATGAACCATTAAAAGCAGCCGCACTACTACAGGAAGTACAGCGTTACCTAAAGAAAGGGGAAGAAAAGGCACGCCTTTCTTTCATCTTGGGTCAACTATTTTCCGACAACAATCAACCTAGTTTAGCCTTAGAAAGCTTCAAAACAGCGGTAAACAATAAGCCGAGCTATGAATTACAATTGCAAGCTAACTTAGCCATTCATCAATTAGAAGGAAATCTAGGAGCCTTGCAACAGATGCTCAAAGACCCAAAGAATGAGGAAAGCAAAGCGGCCATTTATGTTAAAATTGGCCAATACCATTACCTGAAAAAAAACTTTAAGGAGGCGAAAGAAAATTGGGAGAAAGGAGGACAAAATAATCCGAACAAGGGGGAATTATTTTATCAATTAGGAGGCCTCTTTGCGAAGCAATTGAAGGAATATGATTTAGCCGCTCACTATTATGATAGCGCTGCCACCTACCTTTCTGCTACCCATCCAGATTATTCGAAAGCTCAGAAGTTGAAAAAATCGTGGGGAAGTTACACTGCATTTTCTAAACAAATTACCTTGCAAGACTCCTTACTTCGCCTCGCAAATCGCAATCCAGCGGAATTGCATGAGCTATTTTTAAAGCAGCAAAAAGACACGGTCAAAAAAACATCCGCCGCCCCACTAGCTGCGCCAGTTTTCACCAGGCGGAGCTTTAGTACGGAACAGCAAAGCTTTTACTTTAATAACGAACAAGCGCGGATTCAGGGGGGGATAGAGTTTGGTAACCGTTGGGGTAATCGGAATTTAGAGGATTTTTGGAACCGTAAAAACAAAAACACCAGCTTAACGCAGGTGGTCAATACAGCGAGCACAGCCGAAAAGCCGTCCGAAAAAAACAAAGAGGGGAATAGTCAAGCAGAAGAAAATTGGCTAAAGTCCATCCCGTTGAGTAGCGCTTCAAAATCGAAAGCAACTAAAATGATTGAAGAGTCACTCTTCAAATTAGGGAAATTAGCTAGATTTGAATTAGGCGAAAATGAGCTCGCTAACACGACGTTAAAACGCTTATTGACCGAATTTCCGAGTACCGGATATGAGGCAGAAACACTATACACACTGTATTTAAGCAATGAAGGCGCAACAAAAACAGCTTATAGGTCTACGCTTTTTGAACGATATCCTAGTTCCTATTTTAAAACAATGATCCTAAAACTAGAAAATGGAACATTGTCAGAGAACAAAGAAATACTAGCTCAGAAAAAGTATGAAGGAGCCATTGAACGATTTGAACTAAAAGATTTCAAAACTGCGTTTGATTCATGTCTATTTATACAACAAAATTATCCTGGTAGCAAATTGGAAGATAAAATCGTATTTTTAATGGCGCTTAGTAAAGCTGGCTTACATGAAAACGAAGAATGTAAAAACATTTTAACTGAATTTATAAGCACCTTTCCTGCTAGCCCGCTTCTGAAAGAGGCATCAGAACTACTAAAGTTGATCAACAAATGATTGAATTTAATAAAGAATCTAAGGTAAATAGAGTTCATTTAGCCTATAAAATATTTGGTGGGACTTTCCTATTTACTATTTTGTTTATTGCGGCCGTTAACTATAATTTCCTTTGGCTTTTTGGAGGAATGCCTAGTCTACAAGAGTTAGAGAACCCGAAAAGCCAGGAAGCATCCATTTTAATCTCTGAAGATGGGGAAGAAATCGGAAAGTATTTTAGAGAGAATAGAAAACCCGTTGAGTTCGAAGAACTATCCCCTATTTTAGTCAATACCCTCATTGCCACAGAGGATGCTCGTTATGTTAGCCATTCCGGAATCGACGTAAGATCGATGGCTAGGGTATTCTTTTCAGTCGGAACATCCGGTGGGGGTAGCACGATTTCACAACAATTAGCAAAAAACTTGTTTCATACGCGTTCCCTAGAATACGGGGAAGAAGATCCCATTTACATGGGATTATTAATGAAGGTAGGTGGTTTGAAAACTGCTATCGCTAAGGTGAAAGAATGGATTTTAGCCATCAAATTAGAACGTCGGTATACGAAGCAAGAAATTCTTGCGATGTACTTAAATGAAGTAAGCTTTGGAAATAATGCGTACGGTATTCAGGTTGCCTGCCGAACGTATTTTCAAAAAAACATTCAAACCATTACGTATCCAGAAGCGGCAATGTTGATTGGGTTATTACAAAATCCATCCTTGTACAACCCTAGAGTCCGGCCAGAACGTACCTTAGCACGTAGAAATACTGTACTAAATCAATTGATAAAATACGACTATGTAGCGGCCGAGGAAGGTGAAAAAATGAAGAGTACACCACTGAATTTAAATTTCAAAGTGGAGAATCAAAATACAGGAGCTGCGCCTTATTTAAGAGAATCGATTCGAAAAGAACTCGTCAACATCATCCAAGAAATAAACAAAGATCGACCAGAAAACCAACAACTCAACTTATATACCAGCGGTCTCCGGATTCATACGAGTATAGACTCACGCATGCAAAAATATGCGGAAGATGCCGTGCAGGAGCATATGAGAACGCAACAAGTTGCCTTTAACCAACATTGGTCCGGTAGAAATCCGTGGGTAAATGAGCGGATGCAAGAGATAAAGGGGTTTATTGTTACCGCAATGAAAAGGACTGAGCGATACCGAAAC
>CAJCBY010000308.1 GCA_903960725.1 uncultured Cytophagaceae bacterium
CCGGATAGCAAACCTGATTTCAAGGAAATTTGACAAAACTCTTCGAGTGTGGTTTTTAAATTGAATTTGCTGAATTGAAAATTTGATTTTGTTATTTTCTCTGCAATCTCATCTGCATTTATAAACTTGCCAAAACTGAAGCGAGGATGAGTTTTTTGGTATTCTACAGCTGTCTGAAATACTGTGCTTTTGCCAGAACCATTAGGTCCTGCAAAGATTCTTATACGCCGTGTTTTCATTAGAAAACTAGTCTAATACTAGTCTTCCTCTGTTTTTTGGCATTTTTTCAATTTTTTCGATTCGTGAATCGATGTATTTTTTTACAATCCAGCCGTCTTGAACGACTACATTATATCCTAATACTTCTAGCGTTCTTTTTTCTGCTTTTCGAAAGCCTTTGTAGGCGATTGAGCGCAAGGAGTTCCCAGTGAGGGGATCTTGTATCCTTTTTCTTTTGACTTTGCTCTTATCCATAGATGTAAGTTATCGAATTAAAAGTTAATGTAGTTATCTATTCCTCAAATCATTCAAGAACTTCTTCGAATCAAAAATCAACTGATTCCTAGATACAGGGGCCACAATGATTGATTCTGTGTAGACTTCTTGGTTTTTTTCGACGATGATAATCGTCACTTTCGTGAATTTGTAAGGCCCCATATGGCCATTGTAGAAGAGCAGGGGCTCTTTAGGGGTGAAGAAATTGAACATGTCTGTAGGGTTTAGTGGTTTGTGACGCCGTGGCGGCGGAATTGAAAGTGTCTGAGGGTTACGACTTTGTCTGGATCGTAAGTGATGGCGTTTTTGAGGATGATTTTGAAGCTAAATTTTCTTTCTTGTTTTACCCTGTGAAGCCTTAGAAAATAGAGCAGGTCTTTTTCTGCGTCTGCCAAAGCATCTTCTGCTAAATGCTCGTAGCCCACAAAGGATCGTTTGATGCGCTCCCGCATCCAATACACGCAAAGTTCGCGTGCGTTTACCTGGTGGTAATGGGCAAAAATGATGACGAGATCGAGGTCAGGGATGCGATTGCCGTTTTCGTATTTGCTCAAAAGCCCGGCGTCGATCCCGAGATCCTGCGCCATCACGTGCAGCGGAACGGCACGGATGAGCTTCAGGTATCTTGAGAAGTGGTTAAACATATTGATTAGTGGTTTGGTGTTCCAAATGTATTCCCTCCAATCCCTCTAACCTAACAGCTTACTGATAATGTGAATTTAAGGCTTGATATTTATAATTAATCGACCTCCTAGGCCTAATTCAACGATCTTTTGTAAAGTTGAAATCCGGATTTCTATGAGGTTATTTTCTGCAATTGAAATGGCGTATTTAGATGTTCCGCATTTTATAGCAAATTCTTTTTGTGTTAGCCGAAGCTTGTGCCTGGCAATTTTAATCAAGGCGCTTATTTTGAATAGTTGTGCTCCCCATTCGAATTCATTTCTGGAGGGAGAGCCTATTTTGCCATAAGTTTCTTCGATTAGTTGATCTAATGTTTTTAAGTTCGATTTCATAGTGGTTGTTTTTATTTAAAATTGATTTTGCGATTTTCAGGTATTGACAGTTTTTGTCAATACCTGAAAAAGCCATTTAACGAAGTAAAAGTCATATTAACATAAACTGTTTATAGGCTCTTCAGAGCTAATATTACCAGCTTTAGTTCCGGAATCACCACAACCGTGGTATCCCAGATCACATCCATTTTAATGGCGTGATATTCATGCAGAATGAAATTTCGGAAAGCCTTTACCTTATACCAGGGGTAGTCGATTTTTTCCAAAAGAGATTTATCAATCAATAGGGAGGCCTCGCCAATGATAGTGTAGTTGAAAAGGCAGGCTTCTACTGTTTTAGGGTCGTTTAAAAAGGTTTGTAATGTGTGGTCTTCGGTGTATTGTTGAATCTTGTTAATGGCTCGCAGAATGTGCTCGATTCGCTCTTTCGAGCTTGGGGCTAAGGTTTTCATAAATTAAAATTTTGTCGTGGTTAAGTTGTTTTGTAATGCTCTTTAATGGGGCGCCTAGCATGACTAGGTCGACCTCTAAGGCTAGAAGTTGTGAGAGGTCGTGTTGGATTTCAGCTAGGTCAAACAAGGTAAACGGGGTGTTTTTAAAAACTTGGATCTGAATGTCGATGTCGCTGGTGGGCGAATGGGTGCCACGGGCGTGGGAGCCAAAGAGCCAGGCGCGTTTGATTTGCGCTTTTTCAAGGAAGTAGGAGGCGATTTTATCGAGGTTGTCCGCTGTCATAATGAAAGGTAGTGAAATAAGGGATAGAAATTCTCGCAGCGCACGAATGAGATAGTGATATTTTGCGTATTTTTATAAAGAAATTATGAAATAGGCATGCAAGAGTTCGATAATAATAAAGTACCCATTAAGAAGTTGTGGCAGGTGATAGTGGCTTCGAGTGTGGGGACGGTGATTGAGTGGTATGACTTCTATATTTTTGGGAGTTTGAGTGCGATTATTTCGTTGAGTTTCTTTCCAAAAGAGGATCCGACAGCGGCGTTCATTTCGACGTTAGCGGCTTTTGGGGCGGGGTTTGTGGCGAGGCCTTTTGGTGGGTTGATTTTTGGGAGGCTTGGGGATTTGATAGGGAGGAAGTATACGTTTTTGTTGACGCTGATGCTGATGGGTGGGTCCACGTTTGCGATTGCGTTTATACCGAGTTATGAGAAGATTGGGTTAGTGGCTCCAGCTATACTATTAGTTTTAAGAATCATTCAAGGATTAGCCTTAGGGGGCGAGTATGGGGGCGCCGCGACTTACGTCGCGGAATATGCACCGGACGCCGAACGCGGGAAGTACACGTCCTACATCCAAACAACCGCCACGCTCGGTTTCTTCGTCTCCATCCTGGTCATCTTAGCGACGCAGCAGCTTTTAGGCGATGCGGCCTTTAAGGACTGGGGCTGGCGGGTGCCTTTTGCGCTTTCAGGTATTCTAGTGGTTGTGTCTTACTTCATTAGACGGAATATGGATGAATCTCCGCTCTTCTCTAAACTCAAGGAGGAAGGCAGACTCTCCGAAAATCCTTTAAAGGAAGCATTCGCCAGTAAGGCGAATCGCCGCTTAATGTTAATTGCGATGTTTGGGGCGATTGTGGGGCAGGGGGTTGTTTGGCATA
>CAJCBY010000309.1 GCA_903960725.1 uncultured Cytophagaceae bacterium
ATACCGTGATTTCCTTACCGTGGTTTTGATTTGTAAGGATGAAGATGCCTTCACGGATAATTGGATTTACATTCATGATCCAAAAGTTAAAGTAGGCCGAGTGCAGAATTTTAAATCATGGAGTCCATATATGGTTCCTGATCCTTCTATGGCATGTTACGGACTTGAATATTTTTGCTTTGAAGGGGATGGTTTGTGGACTAGCTCAAATGAAGATTTGATCGCTTTGGGCAAAAAAGAGATTTCACAAATAGGTTTGACGAATGAGAATTCGGTCATAGATGGGTATGTCGTACGCCAGCCAAAAGCCTATCCGGTATACGATCATGACTATAAAGAGCATTTGTTAGATATTAGGGAAGGTCTTGAATCTTATCCTGGTTTGTATTTGGTGGGTAGAAATGGGATGCATAAATACAATAACCAAGATCATAGCATGATGACGGCGATGTTAGCCGCTAAAAATATAATTGCAGGCAGTCAATTATACGACGTTTGGGACGTAAATGAGGATGCTGAATACCATGAAGGTGGTGACCGCGGGGCAGAATCAGGAATTGTAGGACGCGCAGTCCCCGGCAAAGTAAATTAAATAGTTATTCTCTGCAGTTAAATTTTTATTCAATATGGATGGTTACTTCAACTCAATCACCATATCAATTTCCACCGCAACATTATTAGGCAATACATTCACGCCAATAGCTGAACGGGTATGTCGACCGCGTTCCCCAAATATTTCGACCATCAGATTCGAGAAACCATTCATCACGGCAGGTTGTTGGGTAAAATTAGAATCTGAATTCACGAACCCATTTACTTTTACAATTCTTTTCACCCGATTTAAATCACCAATGTTTGCCTTTAGGGTTGATAGTAAATTAATGCCCACGAGTCTAGCCGCTGCTTGACCCTGCTCGACACTTAGCTCTTTTCCTAATTTTCCTATTACTTGGCCCCCTTCTGGTTTGTCTGGAATATGCCCAGATAAATACACCATATTTCCTGAAATCACACATTTTATGTAATTAGCCATGGGAGTGGTGGGCGCTTTCAATCCTATTTTTAACGTTTTTATTTGTGCTTCTGCATCTATTTCTTTTTCAAGGAAATGCAGGCTGACAGGGGCCTTCACCATAATGTCCTGGTGGGTATTTGTTAATTCACCTGTTTGATCGTTAAAGGAATATACTTCCACTTTATGATCATCTTGACTCGCCACATATACAAAATGGCCTGTTGGGTCAAAATTAAAATTTCTAGGTTTGCGCGCAACCGTCAGATGTTTCACTTTTTTTAATAGCCCATCAGCTTGCACGGCGAAAATAGTTAACTCATTCGAGCTTATCCGATTAGAACTAATCAACCACTTTTCATTCGGAGAAAGGTGAATATCAGCGCTTCCTTTATCAGGTGATTTTGCCGTATCTGCATCCAATGTTTGAATTAAATTTAATTGATTGTTGCTCACTTTAAATACGTCGACCTGTCCCTTCAACTCGGTAATCAAATAGGCGTTGCTGCCAGCTTTATTGAAAATTAAATGGCGAGGACCTTGACCTGCTGGCACGGTTGTTGCCGTAAATTTTTCTTCCAGCGTTCCATCCGCAAAAATTTTATGTTGGTATATTTTATCTGTACCCAAATCATTTACAAACAAGTAATTTTGATCAGGTGAAAGGATCGCCATGTGAGCATGCGGTTGTTTTTGGCGGCTAGGGTGAATGCTTGATCCTGTATATTGAATGAGCTGACTAATGGGTGAAATGCGTCCCTCAAATGTTTTAAAAACACTTAAACTTCCTCCGGAATAATTGGCCGCATACAAAGTTTTGCTCGCCTCCCGGTATAAAACATAACATGGGCCTGGACTAAC
>CAJCBY010000310.1 GCA_903960725.1 uncultured Cytophagaceae bacterium
GTCAACCAAGTGGGAAGCGAGAAGAAATTACTCAAGGCCAATCCGATCGTCAAGCTGAAAATCACCGCTTCTAAATTCCAATTTTTCAAGAACGCATTGCCCGCTAAAACCAAGGCAAATGAAGTAAGCAGGAAGACCATGGGAAATCCTTTAACGGTTCCCGAAACACTTTTCCCCAAGACGCTTGCCGCGAGAATGGCGATCACATACGTGAAAAGGAAAATCTGCCCTAGCTTGATCAGGTTGCCTGCCGTGAGCACTTTTTCACTCAAATCGCTGGTCGATTCCCAACCGAAAGAAGGCGATGGAATCTTCACCCCTACAAGGGCCACTCCAATAATTAAAAAACCCAAAAGGACTACCGTCCAATCTTCCGTTAAAAAACTCTTCTTCATTATTTTGCTGGAGTCAACACAATGTTTCTATATTCAACCGGACCGTGGTCGCCTTGCATCATGATAGGACCTGGAGCCCCTTCGTCGCTATCCATCGCGCCGCCTGTAATGCCGGGGATGTTTTGTTCGACGATGACTTTTTGGCCATTTAAGGTCACTGAAACCTTGCGTCCTACTAAAGTGATGTCGTAGGTTTGCCACTCGCCTGACGGTTTTGCCGCTTGGAAAAGAGGGTCGATAAATCCATAAATGCCCCCTAAATAGATACTAAAGGGCTCTTTTCCATAACTATCTTCCACCTGCACCTCGTAACGACCGCGTAAGTAGACGCCGCTATTGCTGGACGGAGGCAAGCGGAATTCGATGTGTAATTTGAAGTCGTTGAATTTTTGTTCTGTACATAGATTCGCACCAGAGGCTGGACTTTTCAGCACACCGTTCTCGACGATCCATTGGTTTTTAGGACCTAAGGCTTTCCAGCCCGTTAAATCTTTTCCATTAAATAAGGTGATTGGTTTTTGCCAAACCGGTTCCGCCGTTCTCCATAAAGAGGGAGCACGAACGCCGGTGAAGGCCATCGCTTTGCCGTTTGGTTTTACGATCGTTCCAGACAATTTACCGTCTTTCAAATCGCCTTCGAATGACATATAGGCCTCCTCTTTTTCCCATTGTGGCGGAATTTTAAAGGAGATGTGGCCGTCTTTGAAAAACACTTCTGCAATCGGACGCGAAGACCCGCCATCCCCTACGAAATGACCAAACAAGGTCTTATGACCTGAGTGACGTACTTCTAACCAAGAGGGCGCCGTCGAAACACCGCCATTGCGGTTTTCCATCGCCACCGTTAAATCCCAAGCTCCTTCTAAAGGATGGTGTTCTTGTGCGTAAGCACTCGTCGCGAAAGCGAATAAAGCAATGAGTAATTTTTTCATAGTCTTACGATTTTACCGCCTCCATTTTAGGCGAGATGAAATGAATGAGTAACCAAGCAAATAAATACGCGCAGCCACAAGCCACAAATATAACATTATATCCGGCTGACAAAGCCTGATCTGCCTTGTAGGAATCTAAAATTACCCCGATAATATAAGGGAAGATCACGCCCCCCAGCGAACCTGCCAAGCCACCAATGCCCACGACAGAGGAAACGGCGTGTTTGGGAAACATATCCGATACCGTGGTAAATATGTTTGCAGACCAGGCCTGATGCGCTGATGCTGCAATGGAAATTAAGAATACAGCCTGCCAAATATCCGTCGCCCAGCGCGCCCCAATAATGGGCACCGCACAGAGCGCAAAGAAGAACATCGAATATTTTCTAGCCTTATACACCGGCCAGCCTTTCTTCATTAACCAGCCTGAAATGTAGCCTCCGCCAATACTCCCGATGGACGTACAGGTAAACAAAATCGCTAAATGTAAACTCGGTTTTTTCAAGTCAAGCGCGAAGGTCGTTGAGAAATAAGACGGCAACCAAAACAAGAAAAACCACCAGATCGGATCCGTGAAGAACTTACCCACGATGAAGACCCAGGTTTGGCGGTAACCGAAAAGTTTAGACCAGGCGATGGGTGCGACTTCGGATGTCTCTTCCTCCGACTGGATATGTGCTAATTCCTCTGTAGTCACGGATTTGTGTTTCGCCGGAATCTCATAAAATACCCACCACAAAGCCAACCAGATAAATCCAATCGCTCCTGTTATGAGGAAGGCTTCTTCCCAACCATACGCCCCTAAAATCCAAGGCACCATAATGGGCGCGACCATTGCTCCTATGTTTGCTCCGGAATTAAAAATACCGGTCGCTAAAGCGCGTTCTCTTTTCGGAAACCACTCCGCCACCGTCTTTATCGCAGCCGGGAAATTCCCCGCTTCTCCAGCTCCTAAAGCGGCGCGTGCCGCGCCGAACCCAAACGTAGTTTTCGCCAACGCATGCGCCATCGCCGCGACGGACCAGATGACGATGGAGATGGCGTAACCCATTTTGGAACCAATCTTATCGATAACCTTCCCAAAAGCCAATAATCCAATCGCATACGACGCCGTGAAACACATCACGATGAAACTGTAATCCGTCTCCGACCAGTTCAATTCCTTCTCCAGCGTGGGCTTTAATAAGCCGATCACCTGACGATCCAAATAGTTAATCGTGGTCGCAAAAAACAAGAGGGCGACCACCACCCAGCGGTAATTTCCTTTCATTAGAATCCGATTGAATTCCCGCCGTCAACCGGGATTGAGACGCCTGTTACGTAATTGGATGCATCGGAGGCTAAGTACACTGCGGCCCAACCAATGTCTTCTGGTTTCCCAAAATAGCCCATCGGCGTACGATCCATCGCCTTGTGTTTGCGATCCGGATCTGAATTCATCGCCGTCCGACTCATCGCCGTTTCGATAAATCCTGGCGCAATCGCGTTCACTCGAACACCTTTACCAGACCACTCCGAAGCAAGCACGCGCACCAACCCATAAATACCGGTTTTTGACGACGCATATGCCGCCACGCGATCGATTCCATAATAAGCCGCCATGGAGGAGATCATGATGATGGAGCCTTTGCCGCGCGCCAACATGTGTTTTCCTACCTCACGCGTTAGCGCAAAAACAGCATTCAAATTCACATTGATAATGTTGGCAAAATCGTCATCTGAAACTTCCACGGCCGGACGTTTCATGTTGATGCCCGCGTTGTTGACTAGGATATCGATGCCGCCATGCTTCTCCACTAAACCCGTTACGAGCTGCTCGGTCAAGCCTAAGTCCGACACATCATTCCCCGCATAATGTGCTCCCGCTCCTAAACTAGCCACCGCCTCTTTCAGCACCTCTTCGCGGCGACCCGTGATCACGACCGTGGCGCCGGACGCTCAAAAGCATTTCGCGATATCGAATCAGATTCCGGTTCCGCCGCCCGTGATGAGCGCCACGCGCCCTTGCAATGAGAATGGTTGTTGCATCTTATTTCAGTTGGTAAATACGTACAATTTCTTTTATTTCTGCCAAAGTCCGCGCAGGCGTCCCGTAGCTAATAGGTAATTTTGAATAGGTTTGGAAATACAATAAATGCGCATCGCGCCACAAAACAGACTCCCGTTGTTGTGCGGCCAAACGTCCGCGAACGTCCGCGAAAATCTCCGGATCCACCTTGCCTTGCAGCGAATCCCAGTCCTTTTGCAAATCCTTAACTTCCTGCAAACCGGAATTCATACGGTAACAGAATTCATCCCAAAGCGTGCTCCCAGAAGACAATTTCTCTTTCCAGCCCACGTGGTGGAACCACAGTAAATAATTCAAATCCGTTTTCGCCGGATCAAGCCACTGTTGCGCGACCGCCGGATGGTATAAACTTAAGGCATTACTGCCCGATGCTTTTCTATCAAAACCCAAACCCACAGAATCCGCTCGGTGGTAATAAATCGAGGTCCAATCTGGACGTTGGCTGCGCTCGAGCCAAGGCTCCGGGCCCCAGTGAATGCTTTGGCCCATTACATGGTGCAAGCCTAGAGGTGTCGTGAATTTCACATAGGTATCGCGGGATTTCATCAGAATATCCGAAGCCGTTTTCACTGCTTTTTCGTCGTGGGTCAACGTCTGTTTCACCCACTCGTCCGCAATTTTTTCGGAGCTCAAGGTGTGATCCCAAGCTAGTCGGCCGAAGGCATACCAGTTTGCTTGCGACAGTAAATGTCCTGTCCAGTTTCTGTCGGAACCTGTATTTGCCACGCCCGCCATCATCGTGATTTGGTCGTTGCCCAGGCTGCCGTCGATGACTTTCGCGACGGTGGAACCTTTACCGTTTTGATAAGTATCTGAATCCAAGCATTCCTTAAAGAGGATCGATTGGTAAAATACGTTCGTGCTGAAACCGGTGTATTCTTGGGTGATTTGAAATTCTAAGGCCAAAGGCGTCTTCGGCATCGCACCGAAAAGTGGATGGAATGGTTCCCGCGGCTGGAAGTCGATCGGTCCATTTTTCACTTGAACGATGACATTTTTAGCGAAAGTTCCGTCCAAAGGTTTGAAGTCGTTATAGGCTTCTTTGAATCGGTCTCCTTTCGGGTTAGGGGCATACACGAATGCGCGCCAAATGACGATTCCATTAAAAGGTTGCACCGCCTCCGCTAACATATTCGCGCCGTCCGCGTGGGTGCGACCGAACTCTTGTGGACCCGGTTCGCCCTCGGAATTTGCCTTCACTAAGAAGCCACCAAAGTCCGGAATCTGCGCATAGATTTCTTTCGTTTTCGCCGTCCACCAAGCACGCACTTGGGGGTCTAACGGATCCGAGGTTTTCAATTTCCCCACCAGTTTAGGCGAGGCAAAGTTCACGGATAAAAATAGCTTGATGCCGTAGGGGCGGAACACGTCCGCGAGCACTTTTACTTTCGCTAAATACTCCGGCGTCATAAACCGCGCCGAGGCATTTACGTTGTTCACGGAGACCGCGTTGATCCCGATGGACGCGTTTGCCCGGGCGTAATCCGTGTAGCGCGGGTCGAC
>CAJCBY010000311.1 GCA_903960725.1 uncultured Cytophagaceae bacterium
ATTTGACCTTGATCAAAGAAATGAGGGGAGTTTGGATTCCCATTTTCCCCACCTGCAAGTAAAGAATAGGCTTTAATAGTAGGGCCAAATTCCACCGCCGCCACAAAGCTATTTCCATTCACTCCATACCATTTTTTGGAACCTTGAATGGAGCGACTCGTGTAGGAGGGAAGCTGTCCCCAAGCGGAGGACGCAAAGGGCACGGAGAAACTAGGCTTCGAATCATCCATCTTCATCACATCTCCATTAGATACGCGCTGAAAGCGATTCAATTCACCCCAGGCTACGCGCCACGTGCCAAAATCACGCTTCAAATCGTTTAGCACCTCACGCAGAGCTTGAATCATTTCTAACTTCGAACCCGATTTCGCATAGTCGTCCATATTTTGAACGATCTCCGTTTCCCCTCCAAATTGCTTTGGCTTTGGAATTTTAGGCATAATCTTTAGCCCCCAACGGATGGCGATGGTTTGTGCGATGGAGCTTTCAGAAGCGTTATAATCCCAGCTTTTCAACTCCTTCACCACCTCAGCTAAATCCGATTCTTGGCTAGCTACAGTTACAAGTGCTGGGAGTAAAGTTTCGAAAGCCATCAAACGGCGGTCATATCCCAATCCAATCAAACTATGCAAATCCAATTTACCCGTTTGAGAAAACAAACGAACCGCATTTCGATCGCGAAAATTTTCTCCATCTGGAGCCATATAAACAGGGAAATTAGAGCGAATAGGGCTGGATTTTCCTGAAACGGTAAAAGGAGTTGAATTACAATTTTGAATCCATCCGGTGGCAGGATTGTACACATGCACAAGCTGATCTACGGAATGCAGCCCTTGCCAATCAATCTTCGATGAGGATCCATCCTGAGGAATACCCCAATCTAAAGCACCATCTCTACGCGGCACATAATTACCATGCCAATAAGCAATGTTTCCTTTATTATCTGCGTAAACTGTATTGTTTGACGTATTTGCACGCATATCCATCACACGTTTATAGTCATCAAAACCTTTTGTCTTTGTACGTAGCCAGCTTTGAATTAAACTCTTACGCGCTCTGTTGTACGAACGCACAGAAATCCATTTCCCATTTCTAGCGGCTAAAACCGGTCCACGGTGGTTAAAATAGGCCTTAATTTTGCGCGAACCTATGGTGATTATTTTCGTCTTAAAGGGAATCCATTTCCCATCTAATAGGTATTCCATCTGTCCCTCCCGCGAGCGTGTTGTTTCGTAATACGCATCCGCTACATCCACTTCAGAGGAAGTATGCATCCAACCATTGTAGGGATTAAAACCTTGGTATACAAAGAATTGCCCCCAGGTTACCGCACCATAAACCGATAAACCCTCGTCACTTACCACATGAACTTCAGGGCGGAAATAAAAGGTAACGTGCGGATTAATATACAATAGAGAATTACCCGATTTAGAAAGGGACGGGCCTACTGCAAAACCATTAGAACCTGTTAACTTTTCGTCTGGGGTTTGGTATTTCACACTAGCCACTTGAGCGGGCAAACCGTAGAAAAGAGCTGTTTCTTGTTCTGTTACATCTCCCGTAGAAATCGCTCCAATAGATCCATCGGTCCATAATAAGGGATACCAGGGCTCAAAATGGGTTAATAAACGAGGCTTAACTTCAGGGTGTTTTTGTAAGTAATAATTAATCCCATCCGCATAGGCGTTTAATAATTTTTTCAACCAAAGAGGGGATGTTTTGTATTCTTCTTTGGCCTCGTTTTCATCAATTAATAGCTTAATATAGAGATCATAGGCTAATTCCTTTTCTCCCTTCACCTCTGACATTCGGCCCAGCTTTTCGATATAATTCATCTCTACCCGGGCGAAATCATCCTCACATTGAGCATACATCAGACCAAAAACCGCATCTGCATCCGATTTTCCATAAATATGTGGAATACCCCATTCGTCACGATAGATTGTCACCCTTTTAGCCTGAGCCTCATAGGGATTAGCTTGTGACACATAGGTTATTAATAATAAAATGAGAGAGATCGTATATTTCATAGCATCTTGTTAGTAGGCTAAAAATAAGAATAAAAATCGGGTCAGACGGGTATAAACATTGTAAAATTGTCTTTCTATCTTACAGGTTCATTCTAAACCAAACCTATGAAAATTTTTCGGCTCTTACCGATGATTGTTCTTTTCTGCTCATTTAACTTATTTGCGCAAAATAAAGTAAAAATTCAGGGTGAACTAAATGTCCCATTTTCTAGTATTCGACTATTTAAAGGTGCTGCCTTAATCACGGGAACCATTGGTAATGAAAAAGGGAAATTTACGCTAGATGTAGCGCCGGGTGTTTATGATTTAGTTATCGAAAGCATTGGATATGAGCCCATAAAGATGGCTAATCAGTCATTTTTAAGCTCTATTAATTTAGGGGCGATTACCGTAAAAGAAAGTAATCAGACCTTGAATGAAGTGGTGGTAAAGGGCCAAAAAGCCTCCATGGAACTCAACCTCGACAAACGAATCTTTAACGTAGGAACAGATATCGCTAATAAAGGCGCGACGGCATCAGAGATTTTGGGCAATCTACCATCCATCCAAGTTGATCCAGAAGGAGGTATTAAATTACGCGGAAGTGATAATGTGCGAATCTTGATCGATGGAAAACCTTCAACGCTAGCGGGAATCAATGGTTCTTCCGGCTTGCAATCCTTACAAGGTAATCTAATCGATAAAGTCGAAATCATCACGAATCCATCCGCACGCTACGAAGCTGAAGGAATGGCGGGGATTATTAATATCGTTTTGAAGAAAAACCAAAACCAAGGATTTAATGGTGCCATCGAAACGACCACAGGTTATCCGGAGAATTTTGGAGGAACGGCCATCGTCAATTACCGTAAAAACAAATTGAATTTCTTCCTAAACTATGGCGTATTCTACCGGAGAACACCTGGTAGAGGAAACATTTACCAAGAAGTTTATACGGGCAAACAGACCAATATTTTAGAACAACGATCCCAAAATAACGTAAGAGGTTTAGTCAATAACGTTCGGGGAGGGGCTGATTATTTCTTTAATGATAAAACAATTCTAACCGCCTCTTATATCTATAGACGTACAGATGTGCGCCGTATTTCTGATTTCTTTTACCTCGATTACCGGGGCAACATTTTCAACCTTTACAGTGACACGTACCGTCAACAGGATGAAAAAGAGGCAGAACCGAACGGGGAATATGCCCTTACTTTCAAGAAAAGTTTCGCTAAAAAAGGGAAAGAATTTAGCGCTGATTTACGCTACCTAGATTATTGGGAACG
>CAJCBY010000312.1 GCA_903960725.1 uncultured Cytophagaceae bacterium
AATCACATTAACTGAGACCGATGCTTTATTTCATTTCTCAGGCGGAGATGGTCGCAAGCTTTTAAATCTATTCGAATTATTGATTACGACCGAAGGTGGAAACGAGCTCGAGGTGACAAATGCCTTAGTTACCGAACGGTTACAAAAGAATCTAGCTCAATACGATAAGGACGGAGAACAACATTACGATATCATATCTGCCTTCATCAAATCAATTCGCGGTTCAGATCCAGATGCGGCGGTATATTGGTTAGCTCGGATGTTAGTGGGTGGAGAATCTTTGGAATTTATTGGAAGACGTTTGTTAATCTTAGCCTCTGAGGATATCGGTTTAGCTAATCCAAATGCCTTGTTATTAGCGCAATCTTGTTTTGATTCCATTCGGGTGATTGGAAATCCCGAGTCGAGAATCATTTTATCGCAGACGGTAATTTATTTAGCCACTTCTCCCAAGAGTAATTCTGCCTACAACGCCATCAACAAAGCCATGGCCTATGTGGAACAGACAGGGGATTTGCCGGTACCTTTACATTTACGCAATGCGCCTACACGTATGATGAAGGATTTAAATTACGGAGCGGATTATAAATATCCGCATGATTTTCCAGGAAATTGGGTGGAGCAGAATTACTTCCCAGAAGTTCCTTCGAGACCGGTCTTTTACAAACCATCCGATCAGGACAAAATTAATCGTGGCACTCCATCAAAATAAGCGACCCGCTTTCGTACGAAATTTTCACAATTCCATCTTCACGCGCTTCATTGCTCGAACTTGTCTGAGTTCCTAGACTTAAAACAGGATGATTCAAGTCGTAGACTAAACCAGCCGATTTTACTTGAAAGGCTTCGCCATAAGGAAGTAAAGAAATGGGGGTACCAGCTGGATACCATTTCTCGTAAAGATATGGAAGAAGATAAGAGGTCGAATAATCGTCAAAGAAGACAATCTTCAATTTACGACCATAGGCCACCAAGGAATGAAAATTATTCAGCGTATGGTCCATTCGCTTTCCTGAGGCCCAAACAACATTGACTGCTGGATAACCTTCCTCTAGCAAATATTCGAATGCTTTTTCCAAATCGGTTAAATTCTGATCAGGCGTGTGCACTTTTTTCAATGGATAATCACTGTAATCTGCTGAATGCACATGATCGAAGTCGCCTAACCAGACATCCACTTTGATACCTAACGAAACTACGCGCTCAATGGCTCCATCCAACACTATAACCGTGGGCGACCACTCTAATAATTGCTCCACTAAATCTAACGAACAAGCCTCCCCATTCGCGATAATCAGCGCGGGCTCTTGTTTGTCTCGAATGATGTGGTGGGAGGACATATTAGGCTTTAAAATCGGACTTTCCGCCGGATTTAGAGATTAACTTAGTTTCCTTGATGACGATGCCTTTGGAAACTGATTTACACATATCGTAAACGGTTAAAGCAGCTACGGAAGCACCGACGAGGGCTTCCATTTCAACCCCTGTTTTGGCCTCTAAACGACAAATACAGGTGATGATAATTTGATCTGCTAAAATTTCTGTTTCAAACTTACAGGAATCTAAACCCAAGGGATGGCACAATGGGATCAAATCTGCTGTTTTCTTAGCCGCCATCGTACCCGCAATAACCGCCGTTTGCAGTATACTACCCTTTTTGTTTTGCCAGCCAGCTGCCTCGAAATGTTGGACAATTTCAGCTCCTAAATAAACAATGGATTGAGCCTTCGCTTCGCGAACCGTTTCATTTTTCGAACTCACATCCACCATTCCTGGGGTGCCATCCGATTGCAGGTGAGAAAAGTCTACTGACATAGCTTATTTGAAATTTAGAACACAAAAATACGGGAGAATTAGCAAAAAATAGCGAAATTTAACAATTACGTAAAACAACAAACATGATCAGCCCGTTAGAAGCAATTGAACTCCTTAAAAACATTACCATCCCCTTTCGTACCGAGAAGTTACCTTTAGCGAAGACCTTAGGGATGAATATTGCCGAAAAAATTGTGGCAGATCGTGACTTCCCTCCTTTTGACCGGGTGATGATGGACGGAATTGCAGTGAAAGACATTTCAGCCCCTACCTGGAAGATTGAAGGTATTTTATTCGCTGGGGAACCTGTGAAAGCCATCAAAAAAATCGATGGAGCTTTAGAGATTATGACCGGTGCCACTGCCCCACGAGGTACGGAGGCAATTATCAAAATCGAAGACTTGAGTATCGAGAAGAAGATCGCTACATACACCGGTAAAGCACCGTTAGAAAAAGGCCAATTTATTCATTTGCAAGGAGCTGATGCACCAGCAGGCTCGGTGTTAGTAAAGAAAAGAACGAAAATAGGACCAGTAGAAATTGCGATTGCAGCGACCGTGGGTAAAGCACATATCGAGGTGGAATCGAAGCCTCATGTACATATTTTCTCTACAGGAGATGAGATCGTAGGCTTACACGAGACACCGAAAGACCACCAAATTCGTAGTTCGAATGTGATGATGCTGAAGTCGGTTTTATTGTCCAAAGGATTCAAAGCAAACTCGAGCCACCTACCTGATTCGGCAGAAAAAATCAAAGCAAGTATTGATAAGGTATTGGAGTCGAATGATATCATTCTACTTTCAGGCGGAGTTTCTGCTGGTAAAAAAGATTTAATTCCGGGCGTTTTAGCAGAAGCTGGATTCGAAACCGTATTTCATAAAATTAGCCAAAAACCGGGCAAGCCGATGCTTGTGGCTACTCGTCCTGACGGAAAAGTCGTTTTTGCTTTCCCTGGAAACCCCATTTCGACGTTAACTTGTTTCTGGGTTTATTTCCTTCCTTGGGTATCTGGCGAATGGGCTGAGTACAACGTAAAAGAAATCAAATTCTTACCTAAACCATCCGCAGAATTAGACCAATGGATTCCGGTGGAGAATGGAGAAGTTTTAGCTCACAATGGATCTGGGGACTTGATTAGCTGGTCACGTGCGGATGGATTGGTTTGGCAAAAAGCGGGGGATAAATCGAAGAAATTACCCTATATTCCACTCAAATAAGCCCGTATGGAACTGAAACTACATACTTTCGACCTGCCGTTGAAGCACACGTTCAAGATTACACATGAATCGCGTGATGTGCAACCTACTTTAATCGTGGAGTTGATTTGGCATGGGAAGAGTGGTTTTGGGGAGGCGACGGAGACACCCTATTATGGTGTGACTATGGCGAAAATGAAGGCGCAGATTGAGTCCATTTTTGATTTGTTGCCACACGATATTTTGCCGCATCCGAGTGATTTCTGGGCGATGATGTCTAAAACCTTACTCGATGACCACCCTTTCGCTCTTTGTGCGCTGGATGTAGCCTATTGGGACCTTTGGGGAAAGACACACAATAAACCGCTGTACGAGATTTGGGATTTAGATATCTCTAATAATCCGATCACGGATTATACCATCGGTATTGATTCTATAGAGAAGATGATTGCCAAAATGCGAGAGACCCCTTTCCCGCTCTATAAAATCAAACTAGGTACAGACGACGATTTAGAAATCGTAGAAGCCTTGCGCAAAGAAACGAACGCCATATTCAGAGTGGACTCGAACACTGCTTGGACACCCGAGCAAACCATTTATTTCGCCCCTGAATTAGAAAAATTAGGCGTAGAATTTATCGAACAACCGTTGAAAGCAGATAATTGGGAGGGAATGAAACGCGTATTCTCAGCCTCTACTTTACCTATCATCGCAGACGAAAGTTGTATTCTAGAGTCTGACGTGGAAAAATGCGCCGGCTATTTTCATGGAATCAACATCAAATTGATGAAATGCGGCGGACTAACTCCGGCCTTACGCATGATCAAAAAAGCCAGAAAACTTGGCTTGAAAGTAATGGTCGGATGTATGACGGAATCGACCATCGGTTGCTCCGCCATCGCCCAACTTCTTCCCTTACTCGACTACGTGGATATGGATGGCTGCTTATTAGTAGATGATCAAATTTCAAAAGGAATCACGATTGATTTTGGAGTTGTTTCTTATTCCCATTTACCCGGAACTGGCGCCACTTTACTATGAGTTATTCGCTACTAGAAAACCACATTCCTGGACGAAAAATCACTTTTGAAGGGGCTGAGTACCTTTGGCTAGGAGGTACGAATTATTTGGATATTGGTGCGCATCCTACCTTTCAAAATGCTTTAAAGGAAGGTATTGAACAATATTCCCAAAACTTCGGCAGCTCCCGTCGCAACAACTTACAATTCTCGATTTGGGAAGATTTTGAACGCGCATTAGCCACCCATTTTCAAGTGGACGCCGCTGCCCTATGCTCTTCCGGCTTAGCCGCTGCCCAAATAGCGATCCAATTCGCTCAGCAAAAAGGATTAAACCTAAACCTAGCTCCTCAAGCGCATCCAGCTTTGTGGCGCCACCCGCATAAACCTTTTACCGGAAGCTATTCCGAATGGATCTCTAGCCATCAAAAAGACCAAATTTTAGCTTCAGATGGCATCGGGACTCCTTGGATTAATACCTTTGATTTCTCGTTTGCAAAAGCGATTGACCCGAGTAATTACCTAATCGTAGACGAATCTCACCGAGTAGGAATTCAAGAAATTAACCTTCCGTGTTCTGGTCATTTACTTCAAACTGCTTCGCTTTCTAAAGCCTTCGGATTGCCGGCTGGAGTCATTTTAGGGTCTGAAAAAGATATCGAAGAAATTAAGAAAGATTCATTTTGGGTGGGCTCATCGCCCCCTAATCCTGCTTTTTGTCATGCAGGTTTACAATCAATGGAGGTCTACAAGGAGCAAAGCCAACAAAGTAAGTCCTTAGCGGATCGCTTCGCAGCTAACCTACAGGGTATTGAGGTGCCAGTGACCTATGAAGCGGGTTATCCTGCCTTTTGTTCCAAAGCCCCGGGCTTATTCGAACATCTAAAAGCAGCTGGGATATTAGTGAATCATTTTGCCTACCCAGACATCAGTGCACCACCCGTTTGCCGGGCTATTTTGCCTACTTGCTTGTCTTTTGAAGATATTGACACCATCACCGATGCCATTAAAAGCTATGTCTAAACTTCTATTTTTCCTATTCATCAGCCTGAGTGCATTCGCTCAAAAGTCCTCGAATATCCTAGAGCAATTATTGCTTTCCCATCCGGATAAGTTTAAGAAACTAACGGATAATCCAGCAAAATACCGCCTCCAAATACTCTATACACAAATTGATCGCGATGCCAAGAACAAACCCACGCTGACCACCTATTCCTATCGATCAGATTCAAATGAATATTTTTATCCAGCGAGTACGGTAAAATTGGCAGCCAGTGTTTTGGCCTTAGAGAAGTTGAATTCTTTAAAAATAGCTAAATCATCCACTTTTCATACGTTAAAAAACCGACCATCACAGCTCGAGATAAAGACCGATTTATCCGCTAAATCAGGTTTACCCAGCGTGGAGCACTATATCAAAAAGATCTTATTGGTCTCTGATAATGAGGCTTACAATCGTCTATATGAATTTTTAGGCCAAAGACCATTCAACGAAACAATGTTATCTAAGGGATTCAACGGAGTAAGACTGACCCACCGTTTACAAACACCCCTTCCTCGACTTGAGAATCAATACACGAACCCCATACAACTAGTGGACGCATCTGGAAAAGTGGCATATGATCAGCCAGAGGACTTTAATAACAAGCCCTATAGTGCTTCAACTCCCATCTTGATCGGAAAAGGTAACATGAATGACGCGGGTAAAGTGGAAGATAAACCGTTAGACTTCAGTCTAAAAAATGCCTATCCCTTAGAGGCTCAGCATGAATTTCTGAAACGATTAATGTTTCCGGAGGCATTTCTGGCGAAAGATCGATTTCAATTATCCAAAGATGATTATGCGTTCCTCTACCGCTACATGTCCATGTATCCATCAGAATCAAAAGATCCAGTCTACACTGATGAGTACGCCACTTACTGCAAATTTTTGTATTATGGTTCAGAGAAAAATGCCCCTTTAAATCCAAAAATACGCATTTTCAATAAGGTAGGGGACGCGTATGGATTCTTGTTAGACAATGCCTACGTGGTAGATTTTGATAAGAAAATTGAATTCATTGTGACTGCCGTATTGCTTTGCAACGAAGACGAAATCTTTAATGATGAGAAATACGACTATGATTCGATTGGATTCCCTTTCTACAAAAACCTTGGTCAGGTAATTTATGATTACGAGGTAAACCGTCCAAAAAAACACCTGCCTAACCTAGAGCGCCTAAAATTCGATTACACGAATTAAGATTTTCGTCTCGCATACAATAGAACGCCGACACCAAATAGGACGGCTGGGATGGAAAGAATTTGGCCCATATTCAAGGTCAAACCATTTTCAAATGAACTCTGATTTTCCTTCAGAAACTCGTAGAAAAAGCGAAGCGTAAATAGAATGATCATAAACATTCCCGTCAAAATTCCATGTTGTGTATGCTGCTTTTGACGGTTCCAAAACCACAGCAAAAAGGCAAAAATCACTAAACAAGAAAGCGCCTCATACAATTGAGAGGGATGACGTGGAACTACAAAAGATGCTAATCCACTCGGATTAAACTCGTAATCGCGCATAAATTTAAATCCCCAAGGCAGGTCAGTAGGCTTCCCAATAATTTCCGAATTCATCAAATTCCCAAAACGAATAAAGAATCCCGCTAGTGCCGTCGCAATAACGATCCGATCGGTCACATATAAATACGATTGATCTTTGTTCTTTTTTGTGTAGAGATAATAAGCCGTAAATAAGCCAATAGCAGCTCCGTGAGAGGCTAATCCAGAAAAGGGAGGCGTGATCATTTGGATAAAAAACCGAATAGGATCTGCTAAAAGTAAGGGGAATTCATAGAAAAAATAATGCCCCATTCGAGCTCCTGCCACTGTTCCCACCATGGTGTACAACAATAACTGATCCGCTTGCTCTACAGGTCTGCCCTCTTTTTTGAACATATAACTAACCACCTGAAAACCGGCTAAAAAAGCAAAGGCAAAACACAGGCCATACCAACGAATAGGAAAACCTAATAAGGTTATGATGGTAGGATCAGCATTCCATTCAATAAATAATAAACTCATAGTATTTTAGTCTTTCGACCAAAATTAAACATTATTTCTTTACCTTTTTTACAAAAACTTGGATAGTCTTTTTAATAAACTTCGCAGGATAAAGGCGATGTGGGAAGCCTAGGGACATGGCTTGAAAACTACAAAAAACGAGTAATAGAATAAGAAGCTGACGTTTTTTCATGTTGGTTTGATAAATCTTTGGCAAAGATAGAAAACAAAAGGTACTTTGCAATACAAGGTACTATAAATTATCAAGTAACTGATAATTCTAGTGTAGATGAAAATCATACCCGATAGGTTGCATTTGCAAGCCTTTTTTTTGTACTTGTTGTATGCAAAACATTGAACCATCCTTCCAATGGGAATCTATTTACGTCGCGGCTAAGGATAAAAAATCACCTTTTTTCGGTCGCTATTATTCCCAAACTACCTATGAAAATGATATTTATGGTTATTACATTCACCCGCTTTGGGATGACATTGGTTCAGAAACACTTTTCTGTAAAATTCTCTACACGGACTATGCGGCTAAGTACACCATTATCGAATTGTTCGGAGAATGGAATGATACACTGCACAATGATGTAATGCATTTAAAAAGAACCGTGGTGGATCATTTCGTGGACGCAGGAATTAAGCATTTCATCTTAGTGGGTGAAAATGTATTGAACTTTCATGGCTCCTTTGAGGATGATTATTACGCGGAATGGTTTGAAGATGTGGAAGATGGCTGGATTGCGGCGATGCATTTTGCGCCATTTGTAGAGGAGGAATGGGCCAAATATAAGATTGATTACTACCTCAATTTTGGCGGAAACCTACAAATTCCGAACTGGAGAACGCTGAAACCCGAGATGATTTTTTTTATGATCGACAAACTTCTGAAAAGACGATTAAATCCGTAAATTCGTACAAACCTATTTAAACACATGAAAAAATTATTCCTTTTGACCTTGCTGTGTGCAGGTCTATTCTCCTTTGCTGTAAACGCAAAAAAAACAGACAATCGTTATTTCGAAATGCGCATCTATTATTGCCATCCTGGTAGACTAGACGCTTTAATTCAACGATTCACCAATCATACCACGAAGATTTTCGAAAAACATGGAATGACAAATGTGGGTTATTGGATCCCTACAAACAATACCGATAATGCCCTTTATTACATTTTAGCCTATCCATCTAAAGCGGATCGCGATTCCTCCTGGAAGCATTTCAGCAGCGATCCTGAGTGGAAAACAGTTTCAAAAAAGTCAGAAGAGACTGGTAAAATTGTCGCTAAAGTGACGAGTGTATTTATGAACGCAACGGATTTTAGTCCTAAAATCAAGCCTTCAGGAGGCGCTATTGATCAAGTATTTGAATTACGCACTTATTCACAATTACCAGGTAGAAATCCAGCCATACTAGCTCGTTTTAAGGATCATACGATGAAACTTTTTAAGCAACATGGCATGAAAAACATCGCCTACTTTACGACCATCGAAAAAGATCCTGCGGTTCAAAGTAAATTAGTTTACTTAGTTTCTCATTCTTCAGAAGAAGAGGCTAAGTCTAACTGGTCTGGTTTTGGAAATGATCCTAAATGGAAAAAAGTAGCAGCAGATTCAGAAAAAGACGGTAAAATTATTGAGAAAATCGAGTCTGTATACATGAAACCTACCTCGTTCTCCACTATTCGTTAGTAACCATGAAAATGACTAAAAACGCTCCGCTCCTATTCCTAGGTGGGATGATTAGCCTTGTTAGCTTAGGCATCCCTTCTATAAATCAGCCCAAGAAATTAGCGTCTGATTCCGTGCAAGTAAAGGTTTCTACTTTACAAGTTCCGGAGGGATTAGAACTCAAACCCTTCGCAGTGGAGCCTATGCTCATTAACCCAACGAATAT
>CAJCBY010000313.1 GCA_903960725.1 uncultured Cytophagaceae bacterium
CACAACCATTCCCAGTTTTCCCTATTAGATGGTGCGTCTAAGATTTCGTCTATGTTCAAAAAGGCGAAGGAAGATAATATGCCAGCGGTAGCGATTACGGATCATGGGAATATGTTTGGGGTATTTCAATTTGTGGCGGAAGCGGGAAAACAAGGGGTAAAACCAATTGTGGGCTGTGAGTTTTATCTAGTAAATGATCGCCATAAGCAGGTTTTTACGAAAGATTTGAAGGATAAGCGCTACCACCAGTTGTTCTTAGCGAAGAATCCGGAAGGTTACCAGAATTTGGTCAAATTATGTTCTTTAGGCTTTATGGAGGGGATGTATTCCAAATACCCTCGGATTGATAAAGAACTCGTTTTAAAATACCACAAAGGTTTAATCGCTACTACCTGCTGCTTAGGGGCTTCTGTTCCTCAAGCTATTTTGCGCGATGGCGAAGAAGCGGCGGAGAAGGAATTTAAGTGGTGGTTGGATTTGTTTGGCGAAGATTATTACATCGAAGTGCAAAATCACTTCATTCCTGAGCAACAGACAGTAAATGAGGTCTTGCTACGTTTTGCGAAGAAATATAATGTGAAGGTAATTGCGTCGAATGATAGCCATTATTTGGACCAAAAAGATGCCAATGCTCACGATATTTTGTTGTGTATCAATACGGGCGAAAAGCAGTCCACTCCTACTTATAAAGACATTGAAGGCGATTTTGATATGAAGGGAAAGCGCTTCGCTTTCTATAACGATCAATTTTACTTCAAGACGACAGAGGAAATGACCAAGCTTTGGTCCCACGTTCCCGAGGCCATTGACAATACGAATGAAATTGTAGGAAAGGTGGAGACACTGAAGCTCACGAAAGACGTGATGTTGCCTAATTTTCAAATTCCAACGACTTTTCTAAATCAAGATGATTATTTAGAACACATCACGATGGAGGGCGCTAAAAAGCGCTATGTCGATATCGACCAGGTGGTAGAGGAACGTATGCGCTTTGAGTTGCACACGATTAAGACGATGGGATTTGCCGGGTATTTCTTAATTGTAGCTGATTTCATTAGTGCAGGGCGCGATTTAGGTGTTTATGTGGGTCCAGGTCGTGGATCCGCTGCGGGTTCCGTGGTGGCCTATTGTTTAGGGATTACGAATATTGACCCGATCAAGTACAACCTCCTTTTTGAGCGTTTCTTGAATCCAGATCGCAAGTCCTTACCCGATATTGATACGGACTTTGATGATGAAGGTCGCCAAAAAGTCATCGACTACGTCGTAGATAAATATGGTAAAAACCAAGTAGCGCACATTGCCACCTATGGTACGATGGCTGCGAAAATGTCCATAAAGGACGTTTCTCGCGTTCTAGACCTCCCTTTACAGGAATCCAATGCCTTAGCGAAACTGGTTCCGGAGAAACCGAAAATTACACTAGACCGTATTTTCAATGCGGCTTTAACGGGGGACAAAAGTCTAGCTGATAAAGAAGGCCTAAATTCTGATGAATTGGAGCAGGTAAAAGAGTTGCGTCGGATTAAGGAAGCAGGCGGTTTACCTTCCACTGTGATTGAAAATGCTCTTGTTTTAGAGGGCTCTGTACGAGGTACAGGTATTCATGCGGCGGGTATCATCATCGCTCCGTCTGATTTAACGGATATTTTGCCGGTAGCTACTTCGAAAGATGTGAGTCTATTGATTACGCAATACGACGGTTCGGTTATTGAGAATGCTGGTGTAATTAAGATGGACTTTTTGGGCTTAAAAACCCTCTCTATCTTGAAAGAGGCCGTTCGCTTGATCAAGCAGAACCACAATGAGACGATCATCTTGGATGATCTTCCTTTGGACGATAAAACAACCTACGAATTATACCAAAGAGCCGAAAC
>CAJCBY010000314.1 GCA_903960725.1 uncultured Cytophagaceae bacterium
CTACTTTGGACGGATCCTTACCAGAGAATGCACCACCACCGTGAGCACCTTTTCCACCGTAGGTATCTACGATGATCTTACGGCCTGTTAAACCCGTATCTCCGTGTGGACCACCGATCACGAATTTACCCGTCGGGTTGATGTGGTACGTGATCGCATCGTTGAATAAAGCTTGCAATTCAGGCTTCAATTTAGCCTTCACGCGAGGGATAACGATTTCTACGATGTCCTTGTTGATTTTCGCTAACATCTCTGCTTCTGACGCGAAATCATCGTGCTGAGTGGAAACAACGATCGTATCGATGCGCTGAGGTACGTGATTATCACTGTATTCGATCGTTACCTGAGATTTTGCATCAGGACGAAGGTATCCGATTAACGATGGCTCGTTATTGCGGATAGCGGAAAGTTCTTGTAAAATTTTGTGAGCTAAGTCTAAGGCCAAAGGCATGTAGTTGTCAGTCTCCTTTGTAGCGAAACCGAACATCATTCCTTGGTCACCTGCCCCTTGCTCTTCTGGGTTCTTGCGATCAACCCCTTGGTTGATATCGGCTGATTGCTCGTGAATCGCTGATAAAATACCGCAAGAGTTCGCCTCAAACATATATTCTGACTTCGTGTAACCAATCTTACGAATTACTTCACGAGTGATGGCTTGCACGTCTAAATACGTCGTTGTGTTCACCTCTCCAGCTAACACTACTTGGCCAGTTGTTACAAGCGTTTCGCAAGCTACTTTAGAAGTGGGGTCAAAGGCCATAAAATGGTCAATTAACGCATCAGAGATTTGATCAGCTACTTTATCTGGGTGTCCTTCAGAAACCGACTCAGAGGTGAATAGATAAGCCATGGGCGAATATTAGTTGTTTATTTAGATTAAAATCAGGGCAAAAATACGATTATTTCAAGGAACCCGCAAGTTCAAATCAGTTAATTATTGACCGGTAAATAGTTTTTAACGCAGCTCTTACGAAAGGAAAGGTGGGAACAGACCACATCAAGCGAAGGTCTTCCTTCCAAGAGGTTTCTTCCTGTAAGAATTTCAACAAAAGCGCTGGCTTATTGTTGTAAAAAAGGGTTTCAAAGACTTTGGAACCGGCTATTTTTTGATCGATTAATACTTGCAAGAAGACCTCATCTAACCAAATTTTCCATGGTTTAACAGGAATTACGAGCGATGAGGATGGACCATTTGCAAGTCCAGCTACGAGGTCGCGGCAGAATTTTTGGGTTCGGTAAAAACTGTAGCCCGTTGTGGATTTTACGAAGCCGCCAGTGGTTCCTATCTTGAGGTGTTTTTGGTATAAATTCTCCGGTTTGTTCGGATTGTTTCGCATGGGAATTACGCCGCTTTCCTCTTCTTTTAACAGGTAATCATCATCTGTTAGTCCATAATAGGCGAATAGGTAGGATTTGATTTTATCACGGTAATAATCCGGTTCGCGTAAGGTGCCGGAGAAAAAAGTGTATTCAAATAGGGCTTTGCGTGGGCTCGTAGGCAAGACATACATAAACTCGCATTCTTTCCCAAATGCTACGCGGAAGTCAAATAAGTGCGCTGCGTCCGTTTCAAAGTTATTAAAATTGCATTCGACCACCCAGCCTAAGAAATGTTGCTTGAGATGTTTGGGATTTGCGTTATCACAAGGAAATGGGCTGAAACTGTCGATAATTTTTTCAGAGGCATAAAATGTGCCTTCAGAGGTCCTAACACAGGACCCAAGCCCTTGATAAGCAATAGATTCGATTTCTGCCGCTAAGAAATGTATGTTTGGATGTTTACCGAGTTCCGCCTCTATGAATGAAAACCAGGCATTACCGTTTATTTTACGATAGGAATAAGGCTCGATAGCGATCTTTAATGAAGACGGTCTAGCGCTGTGAAAATAAAGGGAATCCCAAGATTTTTCGGCTAGAAAATCGAATTCACTTGCTTCGGAGTTCCAATAGCAAAAGGTTTGTTCGTTTCGAATGCCCCGATCGATAATCAGAATCCGCCGAGAACTGAGGCTACTTTGGCTTAAATAATACGCAAAAGATAAACCTGCCATGCCACCTCCCGCCAGGATGAAATCGTATTCTCGATAGGCTGGAGCGGGTAATTGCATAAACTAGATGTGCTTTTCCGCGTGGTAACTCGAACGAACCAGGGCACCCGATTCTACGTAAGCAAGCCCGCGTTTCAAACCTTCCTCCTTGTACATCGCGAAGGTGTCTGGGTGAATCCACTCAATTACTTCGTGGTGCATTTTTGTCGGTTGTAAATATTGTCCCAAAGTCAACACATCCAATCCGTTCTCGACTAAATCATCCATCGCTTTGAATACTTCATCTTGCGTTTCGCCAAGACCTAGCATAATGCCTGATTTGTTGCGTTTGCCGAACTCTTTCGTCCGCTTAATTTGCTCTAAACTGCGTACATATTTCGCTTGGGGACGAACGTAACGGTACAAACGTTCAACCGTTTCCATATTGTGTGAAACTACTTCTTGACCACCTTCGATCATTCGAATGAG
>CAJCBY010000315.1 GCA_903960725.1 uncultured Cytophagaceae bacterium
ATACGGGATTCCATTCGCTAAACAAATGATCCATAAAATAACAACGGTAAAGAACAATAAACCGCCTAAAAAGCAGATCATCAAGTAACCGTAGCTAATTAAAATGCTTAAACCTTTATTCGCTACCACGGTGGTCATGGCTGCAAAAACGGCGTAGGGTGCCACTTCCATCACATAATTCACCATTTTGAAGATGACTTCAGCTAGGTTTTCAAAGACATGGATAAGGCGTTTTCCTACCTCTCCAATCGATCCCAGCGCAACCCCAAAGAATAGAGAGAAAATGACAATTTGGAGAATTTCGTTCTCTGCTAAGGCTTTGAAAAAACTATCCGGGAAGATGTGCAGAATGAAATCTTCTAATGTTTTGGTTTTAGAGGCATCAATTCCTGTTTCGGTTCCTGCGGCTGGTTTTGGCCAACTTTGCAAGCTGCCTGGCTGGGTAATATTCACAACAACAAGTCCCGTTACCAAGGAAAGTATCGTGGCAAAGTAGAAATAACCAATCGTCTTGATGCCGATACGGCCTACCGCTTTAAAATCACCTAATTTAGCAATACCTACGACCAAAGTGCAGAAAACCAATGGCCCTACAATCATCTTGATAAGGCGTAGGAAAATCTTGGATATGATTTGGACTTTAGCCCCTAAATCATGACTTACCTCAGGATCGAAATAAAGGAAAAAGAATTCCCCCAGCACAAGGCCAAGGACAAAACCAATGATAATTTTATTCGTTAAGGTTAATTTCATAGCTAGTTGACGAGGGATAAATATTTTTGGTAAAATGGTTTTCTATAGAAAATCATTCCCCAAAGAAACGGGAAAAGAAGGTAATTCAAAAATTCGTTACGAGTATCGAAAGAAATTTCATCGATTATTTCACAGCTTTCTTCTTTGATTTTTTTAACTCGATGCTTATGTTGCCAGTAGTGTAGACCAAAAGGCATTTTAACTCCTTCGTCAATAAAAAACCATTCGTCCGCTGTTAATTTATCCTCTGTGATTAATGAGCTCCAAGTCACTTTCGTGAACACCAGATTAATCTCTAGGATGACGTTATCATCCTTTTTACAACCATCAAAGCGTTGTAATGAAACACGCGGAAAGGGTGGCGATAAACGCAGCAACAAATCAGCCGTAAAGAGTTCTTTTACGTGGCTTAGCGGTGCTTGAATAGGGGTGGAAATCGAGTAAGATAGCATATTAGGCTACCAAAATCTTTAGTAGGGTGGCAAAAAACGTTTTAATGCCTAAAACGATATAATTTGACCAGCCAAAGTTTTCTTCCGAGGCTTCTGCTGTCTCTTGCTCTTGCTCAGTCGGTCTTGACACTTTAGTCGTTTTACTACTTGTTGTCTTAAACGTAGAATCCAACTGTACTGTCGTCGCTTTAGGGTTTAAAGCAGAATATTCTACTCTACCAAAATTGCAAAAAAACAAAATCGTCAAGAGTGCGATGAATCCTTTTTTCATTTAATTTTTTGTTTTGCTGCGTCCACAGCTATTTTTTGTGTGGCTATTTCGTCCTCTTTAGCTTTCAGTTCTGCTTTGTTCTGGACTTGATTCGTTAAGATTTTTTCTTTTTCGATTTTAGCCTCTTTCAAACGATCTTCTAAATTCGCGATTTGACGCTGATTCGAATCCAATTCTCTCGTTAGGCGTTCTGTTTGTTTGCTGATTTTCGCTTGCGAAGCGGTTAAATCAGCTAATTTTTTCTCCTCCGCTCTTACCGCCTCTTCTAGGTCAACTATTTTCAAAAAGTTCTCAATCCAAGTGCTGGCTTCGGATAATTTTGC
>CAJCBY010000316.1 GCA_903960725.1 uncultured Cytophagaceae bacterium
CACGTAGGATATTCAACGCCGCAGCAGGTTTGGCATAGGCATTATTTCCAAAATCCATGATATTCTCCGAGTTCGCCATGATAGGCACTTGGTTCTTCGAATCTAAACGCATGTAGGGAACAATGCTTTGTGCCTCTCCGCGACGTGCTGGAAAGTTGCGATCCCATTCTTGCTCGGCTAAGTACTGGCAGAAGGTATTTAAACCCTCATCCATCCAAGACCATTGACGCTCGTCTGAGTTCACAATCATCGGGAAGAAGTTGTGGCCCACCTCGTGGATAATGACACCAATCATTCCGTTCTTCACATTCTCAGTATAGGTCCCATCGGGTTCTGGACGACCCCCATTAAAGGAAATCATCGGATATTCCATTCCACCACCCGCTGTTGAGTGACAAGAAATGGCTACTGGATAGGGGTAAGCGATGGTTCTCTTCGAATACGAGCGAAGCGTATGTGCCACAACCATCGTTGAATATTTACCCCAAAGAGGATTTCCCTCTTTCGAATAATACGACATCGCCCACACTTTTTTGCCCTCTACATCGACCTGCATCGCATCCCAAATGAATTTACGAGAAGCAGTGAACGCAAAGTCACGTACATTGTCAGCCTTGTATACCCATGTTTTCTTTCCAGTAGGAACACTCTTCTCTGCTTTGATTGCTTCGTCTTGCGTTACAATTTCTACCGGACGAGTCGCCGTTTTTGCTTGCTCCCAACGCTTCAATTGAGTAGCTGTCAATACTTGATTCGGGTTTAGTAATTCACCACCTGCACCCACTACGATGTCATTAGGCGCCGTGATCGCTACTTTGTAATTTCCAAAATTCAAGGTGAATTCCCCTTGGCCCATGAATTGCTTGTGCTGCCAGCCATACACGTCATTGTAAACAGCTAAGCGTGGGAACCAGTGTGCAATGAAATAATTTGCAATGTTTTCTTTGCCCAATACTTCATAACCAGAACGACCATAATAAGCCGTGATCAAATAATTCCAATCAATACCAAAGCTCACTGAAGCACCCGATTTCAATGGCGTTGGTAAATCAATACGCATCATTGTTTGGTTAATCGTGTGACGCAATGGGTTTCCTTTTGCATCTTTTACAGCCGTGATTTTGTAGCCGTAATCTTTCGGATCTGTTAGTTCTTGGAAAGCACCCGCGCTGATGCCATTCTTGATTTCACCCGTCTTAGTTGTTTTACCTGGCGCATTTTTCTCAAATAGATTTTGGTCTAATTGAATCCACAAATACGGCAAATCATCTGGTGAGTTGTTGTAATAGGTGATCGTTTCCGATCCAATAATCTTGCGATTAACGTCATCTAGTTCGACTTTGATGTCGTAATCTGCCCGTTGTTGCCAGTAATCTTTTCCTGGCGAACCACTCGCGGTACGGTAGGTATTAGGTGTAGGCAAAGTCGATTCTAATTGTTCGAATCGGTTGTTTGCATTAAAGGAGGTTTGTGCTTTCGCCGGAAACAAAACGATAGTTAACGCGAAAAGCTGTAGCAGTTTTTTAAGCATGTTGAAAAGGTTATTTTACGCAAAATAGTAAAAATTAGGGAAAACGTAGCTGTGCTAATCTGTGCTAAATTATATTTGTATATAATAGGATGATTATGTAGTTTTGGGACAATCAAAAAAAACAATTAAGTATTATATCGTATGAGCGTTATCATTGGTCAAAAAGAATATTTCAAAGGCATCGGTCAAATCAAATTTGAAGGTGTAGAATCAGACAATCCTTTCGCTTTTCGTTATTACGACGAGAATCGCATCGTCGCTGGCAAAAGCATGAAGGAACACCTTCGTTTTGCTATCGCGTATTGGCATTCGTTTTGCGGAGATGGAGCTGATCCTTTTGGACCAGGTACACACCACTATCCTTGGGATTTGGCAAGTGATGCGCGTCAACGTGCGGCAGATAAAGCCGATGCAGCGTTTGAATTCATGACGAAAATGGGCGCTCCTTATTATTGCTTCCACGATGTGGATGCGATTGACGGGCATAATGATCCGAAGGAATTTGGTGATCGTGTGAAATTTATCACGGATATTTTTGCTAAAAAACAAGCAGAAAGTGGTGTGAAATTGTTGTGGGGAACAGCAAATTTGTTCTCGAACGAGCGTTACATGAACGGTGCATCCACGAACCCTAATTTTGAAGTAGTCGCTCACGCAGGTGCTCAATTAAAAGGGGCTATCGATGCAACCATCACCTTAGGTGGAGAAGGCTATGTGTTCTGGGGAGGTCGTGAAGGCTACATGAGTTTATTGAATACTAATATGAAATTAGAGCGCGAAAACTTCGCGCGTATGTTGCATACCTGTGTAGAATATGCACGCCGTAATGGTTTCAAAGGTAAATTCTTCATCGAACCTAAGCCTTGTGAGCCTACGAAACACCAGTATGATTATGATGCGGCAACAGTCATTGGCTTCTTACGCGAATTCGATTTACTATCCGAATTTGGCCTAAACTTAGAAGTAAACCACGCTACCTTAGCGGGACACACCTTTGCTCACGAATGTCAAGTGGCATCCGATGCGGGCATGTTAGCTTCGATCGATGCGAACAGAGGTGATAACCAAAATGGCTGGGATACTGACCAATTCCCAACGGACATTTACGAATGGGCGGAGGCGATGGCAATCATCTTAAAGCAAGGTGGATTAGCGGGCGGTGGTATCAACTTTGACGCGAAACGTCGCCGTAATTCAACGGATATGGCTGATTTATTCTATGCTCACATCGGTGGTATGGATACTATCGCACGTGCGTTGTTGATCGCTGAGAAAATGGCGAAACATGGTGAAATGGATCGTTTGAAAGCGGAACGTTATGCGAGCTTTAACTCGGGTAAAGGAGCAGATTATGCCGCAGGTAAATTGAAATTAGAAGATTTATACAAAATTGCGATCGAGGTAGGCGAGCCTGCTCAGCTTTCTGGCAAGCAAGAATACTTAGAGAATTTGTTAGGCCGTTTTGTATAAAAACACGTAATTCGGGGTATGAAAAGATGTTTTTTACTCCTTCTGTTATTTACCTCTAGATTTATAGCGACAGCAGGGTCATCCGATGATCCTGCTGTTTTTTCTACAGCTAAACCCTGGGCTTATTGGTGGTGGCCGGGGAGTGCGGTGAGCGAGAAGGGGATCACCCATAATTTGGAAAATTTTGCCAAAGCTGGTTTTGGCGGTCTCCACATCATTCCTATCTACGGGGCAAAGGGCTCAGAAACCTTATTTCAAAATTATTTAAGTCCTGGCTGGCAAGCCAAATTCTTCTACACACTCAAGGAGGCAAAGCGTTTAGGATTAGGCATTGATATGACGATGGGGACGGGTTGGCCTTTAGGTGGACCGACCATTACAGAGAAAGAGGCGGCAAAGAAATACCAATTCATAGATGGGGCATTTACGACGAGTTTAACGGGCCAAAAAGTCAAACGCGCCGCTCCCGGTGGAGAAGGACTCGTTCTCGATCACTTTGATATAAAGGCGTTTGCAAAGTACAGCAACACGTTTGTTCCCCTGTTGAAGAAAGCACATTCTCCCTTAAGGGCAATCTACAATGATTCCTATGAGGCCTATGGATCGAATTATACGCCGGATTTATTTCCTGCGTTTCAACGATTAAATGGGTATGATTTGCGCAAACACTTCGATGTGTTATCGAAGAAAAAGGCAGAATCGGAAGAGGAAAATCAGATTTTTGCGGATTACCACCGGACGATGTCGACTTTATTGCAACAAAATTTTGTGTTGCCTTTTGATCATTGGATTAATTCGATGGGCTTTACCTCGCGCAATCAGGCCCATGGTTCGCCTGGTAATTTACTAGACATTTATGCTGCAGCGGATATTCCAGAGGCGGAGTTTTTTGGTTCTAAACCCTTTGACATCCCGGGCTACCGAGTAGATCCAGAGTATGATTCTACGACTTTTGGTATACCTGATATTCGGGCGCTGAAACTCGCGAGTTCAGCGGCGAATTTGATGGGAAAGAAATTAGTTTCTGCGGAAACGGCGACCTGGTTAGGTAATCACTTTAAGGTTTCGATTGCGCAGGTGAAGCCGGTATTAGATCAGGTTTTCGTAGGCGGGGTGAACCATGTATTCTTCCACGGAGCTACCTATTCTCCACCAGAAGTGGCTTGGCCCGGTTGGTTGTTTTATGCAAGTACGAACTTTAATCCCCAAAGTCATTTTTGGGAGGCGATGCCTGCTCTGAATAAATACATCGAAAATGTGCAGACGATGTTGCAGGCAAATCCGACGGATAGCGATGCATTATTGTATTTTCCGATGGAAGATGTTTGGCACGCAAACAATGGATCAGGCAAATTACATACCTTAGAATTGCACGCGAATAGTCGTGTATGGCTGAAGAATACCTCGTTCGGACAATGGGCAGGTTTATTGCAGGATAAGGGTTTTTCGGTGGATTATATCTCGGATGAATTACTCGATGATATAGAATTAACGCCTGCTAAGACCTTTAAAACGAAGTCTGGAGGAAATTACAAGGTCTTGTTAATCCCTGCGGCACATTATATCTCCGTAGAGACCTTGGAGCGACTTGCAAAATGGGTAAAACAAGGTTATCCAGTTTATTTCTTAGAACATTTGCCTTTGCATTTGAATACATATAATCAGACGAAAGAGGCCAAAGAACGTTGGGACGCTGCTCGCACCGCCTTATTGATGCGCGTCTTGTCAGATCCCACCGATCAACTGGCGCGCTTAGGTGTTTCTGTCGAATCGATGGCTATGAAGGGTTTATCCTTTATTCGAAAGAAAACAAGTAACGGCGCGGCCTATTTCGTGACGAATTTGCAGTCTCGATTTACGGAGGGCAACGTTGCCTTAAAGAAGCTGCCAGGTACTTATGAGATTTGGGATCCATTGACAGATGCAAAAAGCTATGGTAAAAAAGGATCCGATGCGTGGCTTTCGTTAGCGCCAGGCCAAAGTGTAATCATTCAGCCGACAGCAAAAACCCCCTCTGTAATAGAGCCCGCAACCGCTAAAGTCAGAACCGAAATCGAACCAAAAAACATACCGGTTCAGCTAGATTCTAAACCGATAGCATTGCCAGATTTCAACTATTATACCACATTAGATACATCGCTTGCCGCCACTCCATCCGCAAGGTATACGTTCGAATTAACCTTAACCGCAGATCAAATCGCTAACTCGAAAGTACTTCATCTAGCGGATTTGCGCGATATGGCGAAAGTTCGCATCAATGGGAATGACATTGGGATGATTTGGTCACTTCCTTTCCAAATCGCTATTCCAGATGGAATCTTGCAGGAGCAAAATCAAGTAGAGATTGAGGTGACTTCGAATTCCGCGAACCGTATTCGGAAGATGGATCAAAAGGGAGTGGTGTGGAAGAATTTCTATGAAATCAATTTTGTAGATATTCGCTATAAACCTTTTGATGCCTCTAAATGGGCCATCGAGGACGGCGGAATGCAAGGTAAACTCTATTTTACGAATCGATGAAACCCTTTGTCATTGCAATAACCGAAGCGCTGCGCGATTTAGCTGATGCGGATAATGCGCATTGGATGCGCAAGTATATGCGGGAGCAATATCCCTTCTTAGGGGTAAAAAAGCCAGAACGTCAGGAGGTTTTCAAGCACCTCTATAAACTCCACGGTTCGAGCCAGGATTGGTATGAGGTCTCCACCGAATTATTTGCCATGCCGGAGCGCGAGTATCAATATTTCGCCATGGATTATGTGCAAAAGGCAAAGAAATCTTGGGATTCGCGCCTACCTGCTTTAGTGGAACAATGGATAGGTGAGCAGTCTTGGTGGGATGTGGTGGACGTTTTAGCTCCGCAAATTATGGGCCCTTATTTTCTTCAGTTTCCAGCAGAAAGAGATCAATGGATAGAACGCTGGATGAAATCAGGAAATTTCTGGTTGCAGCGTGTATGCCTTATTTTTTCGCTAGGTTATAAAGGCAAAACAGATACTGATTTGCTGGCGAAAAACATTCAGGCATTGAGCTCTTCTAAGGAATTTTTTATTCAAAAAGCGATTGGCTGGGTACTCAGACAGTATGCAAGAACGGATGCAGAATGGGTATTGGATTTTGTTGAAAACAATGCTTTGGCCCCGCTGAGTAAACGCGAGGCCCTGAAGCATTTGTAACTATCTTTTTTTCTTGATGATGGCTAGTTCGTGCGCCGTGTCATAGTACGAACGCAGATTAGACCAATCGAAGGTATCGGCGATACTTTCCACGCGGTTACGCTGGGTGATGCGATCACGCTGCGATTGTTGGACGAATTTGAATAAGAGATTCGCTAATTGCTCAGCCGATTCTTGGTAGGATTGCGTTTTGCGATTCACCACGCTAACGCCCCATTGTTCGTAATCGCGCATAATCTGCATCATATAATCGCCAAAACCCGAAAGATCCGACGTCACCGTAGGTACCCCACGCGCCATACATTCCAGCGGCGTATATCCCCATGGCTCGTAATAGCTAGGGAAAACACCTAAGTGGCAACCACGCACGAATTGGCCATAATCTAAGCCAAAAAGAGGATTCGTGGAAACGATAAAGTCCGGGTGGTACACCACTTTGACCTTATCATCTGGGTTATTTAATAGATTCGTCCGGTGTAAATTCCGAATGATATCATCTTCTTGCTTTAATAGGTGCGTCACGACTTTAGGACGAGCCTTCGTCTTCCAAGTTTGTACCGTTCTACGCAAACGCATCCGCCAATACTCATCCACGAAGGCATTTAAGTCGGGTAATTGTAAATCACTGGAGGATGCGGAGGCCTTGAATAAATGCTCTCCCACTTGCTTCTCAATAGCGTGGCAGTTTTCTCTAATTTCATCCAATACCGCACGGGAATGCAAGACTTCCGGATCAATCGAATGGTAGGGTTGCTTGGTCACGAAGAACATGACAACCGTTTTCTTCGAACTCGCCTCCTTCATTTTGCGATTCAAAATCGCCAAGGCATCCAAGGTGATATCATATCCCTTGTTCGAATATTCGAAACGTCCGGAGGTGAACAGGTATAAGGTTTGGTCTAGGTCAAAAG
>CAJCBY010000317.1 GCA_903960725.1 uncultured Cytophagaceae bacterium
ATCGCTCGTCGTCGACCAGCCCTAAATTGCGGCCTATTTCTGTCAATCTTAAATCGGCGTTATCTTCTCTTAACATCAAGCGGTATTCAGCTCTGCTTGTAAACATTCTGTATGGCTCAGAAACCCCGCGAGTAATAAGGTCGTCTACTAAAACACCCAAATATGCCTCATCGCGCTTAGGGCACCAAGATTCTTTATCTTGTGTCATTAAAGCGGCATTTGTTCCTGCTAATAATCCTTGAGCCGCCGCCTCTTCGTAACCCGTCGTGCCATTAATTTGTCCTGCAAAGAATAGTCCTTGAACGGATTTCGTTTCCAAGCTGGATTTCAAATTACGTGGATCGAAATAATCATATTCAATCGCATAACCGGGTCTTAAGATGTGTGCATTCTCTAACCCATTGATTGAACGGACTAATTTGTACTGGATATCAAATGGAAGGCTAGTTGAGATACCATTTGGATAAACTTCATTTGTATCTAAACCTTCCGGCTCTAAAAAAATCTGGTGCGAATCTTTGTCTGCAAATCGATGAATCTTGTCTTCAACGGATGGACAATATCGTGGGCCCACACCTTCGATTACCCCGGTATACATAGGGGATCGATCTAAACCGCTTCGAATAATGTCATGCGTAGATTCATTCGTATGTGTAATCCAACAAGACACTTGTTTTGGATGTGTTGTTTTTTTGCCATAAAAAGAAAAATAAGGGGTCGGACTATCGCCAGGCTGCTCTTGCATCACAGCATAATTAATGGTGCGCCCATCAATTCTTGGCGGTGTTCCGGTTTTGAGTCGGCCTACAGGCAATCCAATTTCTCTTAAACGATGGGCCAAAGAAATGGAAGGTGGATCGCCTGCGCGGCCTGCCTGATAATTTTTCAAGCCCACATGAACAAGTCCGCCTAAAAATGTACCTGCGGTTAAAACAACGGTTTTAGATTTAAATTGAATGCCAATTTGCGTAACAACACCAGCTACACGATCCTTGTCCAAAAGAATGTCGTCGACTGCTTGTTGGAAAAGCCAAAGATTGGGTTGATTTTCAAGACGATGTCGAATCGCGGCTTTATATAAAATACGGTCTGCTTGAGCGCGAGTGGCTCTTACTGCAGGACCTTTACTACTATTTAAAATACGAAACTGAATACCAGCTTCATCCGTCGCAATGCCCATGGCACCACCTAAGGCATCAATCTCTTTAACCAAATGCCCTTTGCCAATACCACCAATAGATGGATTACAAGACATTTGACCTAAAGTTTCAATGTTATGGGTTAAAAGCAAAGTCTTTTGCCCCATGCGAGCGGAAGCTAAGGCTGCCTCTGTACCAGCATGCCCTCCACCCACCACAATGACATCAAAATTATGCGGAAATTCCATGGTTTTACGTCAGTTAGAAAAGGTGTAATTTTACTTTATTCTGGGGTGAATCACTATGAAAACCATTGTTTCACGTGAAACATTTGCTTAAAAAAGAAGAAAAAAGTGTTCCACGTGGAACCAAGAATTACTTTCCAATACAAAAGCGACTGAAAATCTCACCCAGAAGGTCGTCTGGAGTAAATTCGCCAGTAATGGAAGCTAATGAAGTTTGTGCTTGTCTTAACTCTTCGGCTACCAATTCAGGGGACTGAAGCTGATTCATCGATTCATTTAAATGTTTTGAGACAGTATTAAGTGCATCTAAATGTCTTTGTCTCGCCATAAAAACACCTTGATTTCCGTCCTTACTAAATTCAACACCCGCCATTTTTAATAAAGTCGTTTTAAGCTGAGCCAAACCCTCTCCATTTTTTGCTGAAATAAAAAGATGATGCTCGCCGTCAATCATTTCAGATGAAGCTTTTTTGGATAACAAATCAATTTTATTGTGAACCCACACCTTAAAAACGTCTTTTGGAATTCGATTTAGAATGATTTTCTCGTAATCGGTAATACCCTTGCCAGCATCCACTAAAAATAATGCGATATTGGCCTTTTCTATCGAAATCCATGTTTTTTCGATGCCCATTTTTTCAATTTCATCATGGGTATCTCTTAATCCGGCGGTATCAATCACATGAATCGGGATGCCATCGATTTGAATTTCACTTTTAATAGGGTCACGAGTTGTGCCTGGAATAGAAGTCACGATCGCCTGGTCATTGCCTGATAATTGATTGAGTAAACTCGACTTACC
>CAJCBY010000318.1 GCA_903960725.1 uncultured Cytophagaceae bacterium
CGCACTCTCTGAACTTTGCTCTTTGCTCTTTGAACTTTGCCTATCGCCTCCGGACTCCCTCCCTCCGGACTATAGCCTATCACCTCCGGACTCCCTCCCTCCGGACTATAGCCTATCGCCTCCGGACTCCCTCCCTCCGGACTACTGTCTACTGATTACTGTCCTCTATTCTTTATGCTTTGTACTTTATTATTTACATTTGCTACATGACAATCCTCTACATCATTCTAGCCCTAGTAGCCGGCGCAGGTGCTACTTATCTCCTATTTCAAGGAAAATTAGCTCTTTTACAAAGCCAATTAGCGCAGGCAAGCCAGGATCAGGCAAAACAGGCAACATTGGAGGCTGAAAACAGAACACTTTTTGGGAAATTATCGCAAGTTGAAGGTCAGAATGAGACCTTAAAGATGACGGTGGAGAATCAAAAATCAGATGAGGAAAAACTACGTAAAATGCTCGTAGAAATTAGCAATGAATCCGTTTTGAGACAAGGAAAAATGCTGAGTGATCAACAGCAGGTAAAATTAAATGATGTTTTAAACCCACTGAAGGAGAAATTAAAGGAATTTGAGGAGAAGGTAAACTTGGGACAAAAAAGTAGTTTAGAGCAAAGTACGGTGCTCATGGAGCAGATTAAAAACCTGACCAATTTAAATCAAACGGTAACTCAGAAAACAGAGGATTTGACGAATGCCTTAAAGGGATCCAATAAATCACAAGGAAACTGGGGGGAAATGATTTTGGAGAGAGTATTAGAAAGTTCTGGCCTGAAGAATGGAATGGAATACCAGACTCAGTTCGTGACTAAAAATCAGGAGAATGAGACGATTAAACCTGATGCAGTTATCTTTTTGCCAGATAACAAAAACTTAATCATCGATAGCAAAGTCTCTCTCGTTGCTTATGAGCGATATACGAGCGCCGAAGATGGTACTATTGAGAAAGAGGCCGCACTAAAAGCTCATATTGAATCCTTGAAAACACATATAAAAGAACTGTCGGCAAAGGATTATCATTCGGCGTTGAATTTAACCAGTCCAGATTTTACGCTTTTGTTCATCCCCATTGAATCTGGGTTTGTGGCAACTATTAGCCAGGACACGAGCCTATTTAATTATGCTTGGGATCGTAAAATTGTGTTAGTCTCCCCTTCTACCCTTTTGGCGACATTAAGAACCATCGCCTCGGTATGGAAGACTGAATACCAAACCAGAAATGCGATTGAAATTGCGCGTCAGGCCGGCGATTTATATGACAAATTTGTTGGGTTTACAAAAGACATGGAAGATGTGGGCAAACACATCAAGAAAGCGGAAGATTCACACAATGATGCGCTAAATAAACTAAGCTCAGGAAAAGGAAACTTAATAAACAGGGCTCAAAACCTACACAAACTAGGCATTAAATCAACGAAAAAGCTTAATCAAGAGCTCGTTCAAGATGAGGAGCCGGAAATTGAGGAGGAGTAAATAATGGTAAATGGTAAGCGGTAAATGGTGGATGAAAATCATTTACCATCTACCATTCATCACTCACCATTTATTATGCTTTCTTCAAAAACTCAGTACGTAAAACCATCATCGATTTCTCTACTTTCCCTTCTACCTCGTCCGCATCGTCGGTTAAACGAATGTTTTTGACCATTGTTCCACGTTTGATCACACTGGATGAACCACGCACTTTTAAATCCTTGATCACAGTAACCGAATCGCCATCTTTCAAAACGGCACCATTGCTATCGCGAACGATTATTTCATCATTCTCATCCATCAAATTCTTGTTTTTGTCTAATTAATGAAAAGCTAGATTATTTATTCCAGCCATTTTTGTTATTTCTGAATCCTAATAAGCGCTGCGCTAGGTCAGGACGTTTTAATTGTGTCAAGCGATTGCGAATCCAATCTTTGTATTCTGGTTTGTACCAGAAAAAATACTTGTTTTGATTCTGCTTTTCTTCCCTCGTTTTTGCTGTTTTCACTGGCTGCAAAGTATAGGGGTGAACACCAGAATAATAGATTACCTCTGCCACCGTCATCGGCGTGGGAGTGAAATCCTGCACCTGCTCTAAGTGGAAACCTAAGTCTTTTGTCTCTGCGGCAAGATTTGCCATATCTTCTTCTTCACAACCAGGGTGAGAGGAAATGAAATATGGGATGAGAGGTTGTTTTAGGCCAAATTTGGCAGAAATCTCATCATATTTTTTCTTGAATGCATGGAAATATTTGAAAGAGGGCTTACGCATAACACGCAACGTAGCATCAGAGGTATGCTCTGGAGCTACTTTCAAACGACCAGATACGTGGCGCGTAATCAATTGCTCCATGTATTCGTCGTGATTACCATCTTGGTTATTCTTATTGAAATCATCTACCAAAAGATCATAACGAACACCCGATCCCACAAAAGCCTTTTTGATTGCCGGATGCTTATCTACCTTACGGTAAATGTCTGTCAGCGGCTTATGCGAAGTGTCTAAGTTATTGCAAATAACCGGGTGAATACAAGATGGACTCACACAGCGTGCACAAATCTCCTCATCTTTCCCCTTCATTCTGTACATATTCGCTGAAGGACCTCCTAAATCAGAAATATAGCCTTTGAAATCTGGTGCTTTCGTGATTTGCTCGACCTCTTTCATGATCGATTTCTCACTACGAGAAGCAATAAACTTGCCTTGGTGAGCAGAAATTGTACAGAAACTACATCCTCCAAAACATCCACGGTGCATATTGACCGA
>CAJCBY010000319.1 GCA_903960725.1 uncultured Cytophagaceae bacterium
CGAAGTGTGAGCTAATCCTTTGGGTAAACTTGAGGAAAAAGGATCAGCGAACACGAAGTGTGAGCTAATCCTTTGGGTAAGCTTGAGGAAACGGATCACCGAGCGAAGCGAGGTAATCCTTTGGGTAGTTCTCATCTTTAATTGATTTTATCTTAAATTCATAGAAATTATCTCTATGAAAAAAATGTTGCGCATTATAATACCATGTTTCTTGACTGCTTTTATTTTTACTAGTATTAAGGCTCAAAATACTGACATAAAACATAAAGTAGTTATTCAATTAAATACAGCCGATACTGCTGCTTGGTCTTCTACCATTGGCAATATTAAAAATTTACAAAAAATATGGCCCAATAATGTGGTGATAGAAGTAGTCGTGCATGGCAAAGCTTTGGATTTATTAGTGGCTGCTAAAACACATTTAGCCAATGAAGTAGTTGAAATGTCTAAAACCAATGTGCTGTTTACTGCATGTGAGAATTCAATGCGAAAACACCATATAGAAAAAAGCGAATTACTAAATATAGCAAATACCGTTCCTTCAGGCGTTGCTGAAATAATACTAAAACAAGAAGCAGGTTGGTCTTATTTAAAAGCGGGGGTTAATTAATTAATGCTTTTAAAAAATTTACTATGCGTCGACGTATTTTTTTTACTTTATTCTTTATAGCTGCATTGGTTTCTACCTATTATAGCTTCCGTAGAAGTGCTAAAGAACAAGAAACTGCCATGCTTAAAAGAATTGAAGGCATAGATACTTCCGCATGGGTGGGCTCCTCCCCTTATCAAATTCCTATTGAAACTGAAAAAGGAAAACTTATTCGATATGGGTATGAATTAATTGCACATACTTCAAAGTATTTAGGGCCAAAAGGAATAGTGCAGCAATCCACCAACGGAATGAATTGTCAAAACTGTCATTTAGAAGCAGGCACTAAACCTTGGGGATTAAATTATGGGTCTGTGTATTCTACTTATCCAAAATTTAGAGAAAGATCGGGCAGCATGGAAACTATTTATAAAAGAGTGAACGATTGTATGGAGCGTAGTTTAAATGGCAAAGCACTAGATACCAACTCCAAAGAAATGAAAGCCATATACGCTTATTTAAAATGGCTGGGTGATGAAGTACCTAAAGGTGAAAAAGTAAAAGGCTCAGGCATTGAAATTTTACCCTACTTAAAAACTGCTGCAAGTCCAGAAGATGGAAAAATTGTTTATATGCAGCATTGTCAAAAATGTCATGGAACGAATGGCGAAGGTCAAATAGATTCAACAGGCAAAATGTATTTGTATCCTCCATTATGGGGCAATCATAGTTATAATGACGCAGCTGGTTTATTTCAATTATCAAAACTAGCTGGCTTTATAAAAAATAATATGCCCAGTGGTGTAAATTATCATGCGCCTAAAATAAGTAATGAAGATGCTTGGAATATAGCTGCCTATATAAATGCACAACCAAGACCTAGTAAAGATAAATCTAAGGACTATCCAGTACTTGCTACAAAACCTATTGACTACCCTTTTGGTCCTTATGCAGATGCCTTTTCAGAACAGCAACATAAATTTGGCCCTTTTGAGCCCATTGTATTAGCTAGAAAAAATAAGTAGTACTTCTTTATTAGTTATGACATTTTAAACATTTTATTATAATTTTAATAAATATGTACTTAGTCTCTTTTATTAAATCTATTGGTAGTTTAACCCTTAAAACCTTTTCAGGCTTGAAGCAGTCTGAAAAATGGGCTAAGGCTTATTTACACACAGTAGAAGAAAAATTTGATGGGAAATTTGATAAAAAAACCTTGGAGAAAATTGTAAA
>CAJCBY010000320.1 GCA_903960725.1 uncultured Cytophagaceae bacterium
ACATTGGGTATGGTTGGTAATGTATGGTATCGCAATTTATTACGGCGCTTCTTACTTTACAGAACAAGACGGCACTTGGCATCAAACTATTGTTCGTGACACTGACTTTACTCCAAGTCACGTTATCGAATTTTATTTGAGCTACCCAATCTACATCATTACTGGTGTTGCTTCTTTCTTATATGCTAAAACTAGATTGCCAACCTATCAACAAGGTTTGCCATTACAGTACTTAGTATCAGTAATTGGACCTTTCATGATTCTTCCAAACGTAGGTTTGAATGAATGGGGTCACACTTTCTGGTTTATGGAAGAATTGTTTGTTGCTCCTTTACACTACGGCTTCGTATTCTTCGGATGGGCTGCTTTAGGTGTATTAGGTGTTGTGAACATCGAAGTTGGTGCTCTTTCTAAACTGTTGAAAAAAGACTTAGCTTAATATTTAAGCTTTTCTGAATAAAAACTGTTTAAAACTGTTGTAAATTACTATCTCCCACTGCTCCGCCAATTTTTTAAATGGTGGAGCAGTTAAAATAGAGAGATAGTATCATAAAAATAATTTAAATCCTTTAGGAGGTAAGCTAATGAGCGCATCTCAATCAGCTGTACGGTCTCGCGCTGAAGCGGTAAAAGTTTCACGCACATTTGACTGGATGATTTTGTTTACGTTGTTCTTCGTAGTATTAGGTGGTTACCACATTCACTATATGTTGACTGGTGGTGACTGGGATTTCTGGACAGACTGGAAAGATAGACGTTTATGGGTAACCGTTGCGCCAATCGTTTCAATCACGTTCCCTGCTGCAGTTCAAGCGTGCTTATGGTACCGTTACAGATTGCCTTATGGCGCTGTTGTATGTATTTTAGGTTTGTTATTAGGTGAATGGGTTAACCGTTACTTAAACTTCTGGGGTTGGACATACTTCCCAGTAAACTTCGTATTCCCTTCACAATTAATTCCTGGTGCAATTGCACTTGACGTAATTATGATGTTAGGTGGAAGTATGACATTAACTGCTGTTGCTGGTGGTATGGCATGGGGTTTATTGTTCTATCCAGGTAACTGGCCAGTTATGGCTCCATTACATGTACCAGTTGAATACAATGGTATGATGATGACTTTAGCTGACTTACAAGGTTACCACTACGTAAGAACAGGTACACCTGAATACATCCGTATGGTAGAAAAAGGTACATTAAGAACTTTCGGTAAAGACGTTGCTCCAGTATCAGCGTTCTTCTCTGGCTTCGTAAGTATCATTATTTACTTCTTGTGGCATTTCTTCGGTAGATGGTTCGCTTCAACAGCTTTCGTCGATGGCGAAAACGTTTAATCTGCGACTACCATTACCACATAGGGGGATATATGAAATTATTAAAAGACAAAGTTGCTAAATTGTCCTTTGTTGCATTGCTTGCTGCATCTTCTGCAGCTATGCTTTACACACCAACAGCTGCGGCTCACGGTGAAAAATCACAAGCAGCGTTCATGCGTATGCGTACTATTCACTGGTTTGACCTAAACTGGTCAAAAGAAGAAGTGAAAGTTAACGATACAATGACCGTAACAGGTAAATTCTTGGTTTTCGCAGGATGGCCTGAAACAGTTGATAAACCAGATATTGCTTTCTTAAACGTAGGTATTCCTGGTCCTGTTTTCATTCGTGCAGGTTCATGGATTGGTGGTCAGCTAGTTCCACGTTCAGTTTCATTGGAATTGGGCGAAACTTATGAATTCAAAGTATTATTGAAAGCGCGTCGTCCAGGTGACTGGCACGTACATTCAATGATGAACGTTAAAGGTGGTGGTCCAATCATCGGTCCTGGTAAATGGACAACAATTACCGGTTCTATGAAAGACTTTGTTAACCCTGTAACAACATTAACAGGCGAAACAATCAACCTTGAAACCTACAACCTTGAAAATACCTACTTCTGGCATACCTTGTGGTATGCAATTGGTTTGGCTTGGTTGGCTTATTGGGTTCGTAAACCAATGTTCATTCCACGTAGTATCGCGGTTGAATCAGGTAAAGCAAATACATTGATTACTAACACTGACAGACAAGTTGGTATTGGTTTCATCGTAGGTACTATTGCTTTAGTTGCGATGACTATGGTTTCTACAAATGAAAAATATCCTGTAACAACACCACTACAAGCTGGTTTGTTACGTGGTATGAAACCTTACGAAATGCCTGCAAGAACTGTTACTGTTAAAGTTGAAGATGCAACTTACCGTGTACCAGGTCGTGCAATGCAAATGACTTTGAAAGTTACAAACAATGGTGATTCAGCTGTTCGTTTAGGTGAATTCAACACTGCTTCTGTTCGTTTCTTAGATCCAGCTGTATTGGAAGATACAACTGGTTATCCAGACGATTTGTTAGCTGAAGAAGGTTTGACTGTTAGTGATAACAGCCCATTGAAACCAGGTCAAACAAGAACTATTCAAGTAACTGCGTCTGACGCTGCTTGGGAAGTTTACCGTTTAGCTGATTTGATCTACGATCCAGACAGCCGTTTTGCTGGCTTGTTGTTCTTCTTTGATGAAAACGGCAAACGTCAAATGATTACAGTGGATGCTCCATTAATTCCTGTATTCATCTAATCGTTTAGTTTAGCTATCTGAAAAGATAAAACCCCCGTTTACGAAAGTAACGGGGGTTTTTTATTATTTGAAAAATTAGATTATGAAACTATAACCAAAAAAATGTAAATTAATACAATATATACCTGTATAAAAAGAATGGTATCAGTTTAATTAATGAGTTTTACTTTTTTTACGGAAATAAAAAACTCCAAAAATAAATGCAATTAAAGCTGGAATACCACCAGCAATTGCAATTTGCATGTTTTCAGTTAATTCAGACAGAATTGATGATTCACCCACGTGAAAATTAATTTTGAGTCTGTCTTCTTCAGATATCGCTTCGTCGCCACCTATAGCTAATATAAGCGAATAATCACCTAATTTATCTAAATCAGCTTGAGTTTCTACAACCCCGTTTGAATATATTTTGGGTTGAACTTCATTAAGTGTACGAATTTCTTTGAAATCTGATGGTTTTTCGCCTATTTTTTCAATTTCTACAACGCGTATTGCTATGGGCGTTTTGCGAATATCACGATCAATTAGGTCTGCAGAAAAATAAGCTTTACCGACACTTGGTAATTCTTGACAGTAAGGTTTTAAAAGGGCTTCGCGATCATTGCCTTCGAGTGGTGTTGTTGGTTTTAAATAAGCGCTGAAATGTACAGCATAAAAATCATTTGCAATAAGACATCCTACGCTATTTATATCAGCAATTTGTGGAGGCGTTCCTAATTTATCATTGTTACAACTTGTCAGAAGTAATGTGGAAATAATTGTCGTTACAAAATATATTTTTTTCATATTATTTTTATTATAGTTAGCGGAAGGTGGAATTTATATTTGTATACTATAATTACGGTGTTTTGATAGTAAATTTAAATTTTCCCGTTACAATGTGTGTGTCTATTGATACGACACGATATCGAATTGTATATGTGCCAGAAGATAGAGATGGTGTTGTACAATAAATATGTGAAGCATCCAGTAATTCTTGTTGGACATCTTTGTTATCAACGCGATTGCCTGCATTATCAATCACTGCAAGTGCTTTGTATTCATTTCCAACTTTATCATTAAACCAAACATCAATTTGTTTCGGAGAACTGTTTAATGTCGCATTTTCTTCAGGTTGAGATTTCACCATAATTGCGTGTGAAAAAACTGGTAGAGAAGATGTGGTCAAAATTAAAAATGAAATTGATAAAACTGTTTTTTTTAAATAATACATTTTCATAAAAATTTAGTGATGAATTTAGAAAGGAATTGTATTATACCCTTACTTAACACAAAAATTTCTAATCTAATAATGATAAATATATTAAAAATAATTGTGATGTATTTTGTTTGTCAGTTAAATATAGCGCTGTCAGATGATGTACTTCCGGAATTCAGCTTTTCTGATACAGAAAATAAAATACACTCTATTTCAGAGTGGAAATCAAAAACAATTGTACTCAATTTTTGGGCATCATGGTGTCAACCATGTTTGAAAGAAATTCCTGATTTTATGGCATTACAAAATCAATATGAAAAGCAAAACGTGCAATTTATTGGAATTGCTATAGATGACTTAACTGCTGTTTTGCGTTATAAAAACTTAATTGGGATTAATTATCCGATACTTATTGCAGGTGAGTGGGATGGCTATGAGTTATCTTCACGAATGGGTAATAGTGCAAATACTGTACCTTATACAGTAGTGGTAAATTCGGAAAGTAGAATAATATTTCGATATTCTGGTGCGGTGAAAAAAACAGACTTAATATCCGTAATTGGAGCTAAATAAGTTAGTCTAGCCATGTCATCACGAGTTTACTCTGTTGTTGGTTCATTTTTTCAGTCCAAAATACTTGTGCATTAGTATTAGATGCAATTATTCGTGGATGTGTTGCAGTGCTTCCAGAATCAGATAGTCTCTGTGGTATTGACCACGACATTGCGTTATCAAATGATTGTGAGCTGAAAATTGCGGTGCCACCTGGCTGTATTTCGTCCCAAACAACAATAATTCGGTCATTCATAGCGATAATGTCACTGTGTGTAGCATTCTTGCCAATTTTTACTGTCTGGCTATTTGATATGGTATACA
>CAJCBY010000321.1 GCA_903960725.1 uncultured Cytophagaceae bacterium
ACCTTAATGGCATTTAATGCCTCATTTCCATACAGGTATTTCAAGCTGCCGTTTTTATCCGGATTGAAATTCGTTATAACGGGATCTAGCTTGCGCGTCTTTGCATCTGCAACGGCCAGATCATATGGAAGACCTTTGATTGCCGCTTGGATTGCAGCCTCCCGATTATCCGTCATTTGGCGAATTTTTTCAATCTCTGCAGGATAATTATCTTGTCCAAAGGGGTTGTAACGGCGACCATACACGTGAACCCCATTGGGAATCTTAAAGTCATTATGCCACATCCAGTTTTTCTCCGCAACGGCTGCATACACATCCGCTCTTTTGGATTCGATGGCCGTCGATTTTTTCCCAAACACTTGATCCGCAAGTAATAAGGCTAATTTTTTATACCCCGCATCATTTAATTGAAAACCGTCGATGGTCAAATCCTCCGCTGATTCTGCATACCATTTTTTGGATGCATCAAACGCATTAATGAATAACACATTGTTCTTCTCACACACCTCTTTCATCGCCTGTGCGTACAAAGTAATGTTTGCATTCTGAACCGTTCCGTTAGGTAAATCAATTTTTGCGCTTAAATCTTCAAAAGCTGTAGGAGAAACAATGGCTAGTTGTGGGGCTGAAACCCCATTGTATTTTTGTGCCAAAGTGTGCTTGATAAATGTCTCCAATTCTGCCTTGTACGTGGCAATCGCAGCCTTGCCTTCGTAGGATTCGCTATATCCAAAAAAACCGATAATAATATCCGTTTTTAATCGGCTCATCCACTGGTCGTGTGTCTCCAGGTGGCCTTCACTCTGCGAGGGATTCGCAAATTCCGATTGGAATTTTTCCGCTCCTGGAAAAGCCCAAGGATTCATGCGAGCTGAGTGTGGCCTAAATCCAGGCGTATCCCCACCGTCGCACATATTGCGTACCATCAAGTTAAAGGACGGATACCGAAGATGTAATTCTGTTTCAAAATGATCATAATTGATCATGCGGGAGCCCAAATTGCCGCCTACTAATGCGATCTTCGTATTTCCTTCAATCGCTAAAAAAGTAGGAGCTTTTGGCTGAAAGAAGCTAATCGTAAAAACGGAGATTACCGTAAGAATCAATCCGAGTTTTATTTTAGGGGACATTTTGAATGCTTTTTATAGGTAAATAGGTTTTTGGAAGTATAAACTAAAGAAAAAAATTAATTCGGCAAAGAAATATTAAATTCTGAATCCTCCACTTACTCCAAAGTCCATTAAAAAAGGCTTCAAAATTGAAGCCTTTTTTTTTACCTACTTTATGCTTTGTGCTTTATTCTTTATGCTTTTAAAGAGAGAGAGAATTTTTTGTATTCGGTCTATAATTTATTGCAAAGCACAAATTGAGACCGAATACAAAAATTATCTCCTCCCAGTTCGTCTACCCCTCTCCTTCCCCTTTGGAATAACCCTTCCACCCCTCGGCGCGTCCCTCTTGCGAGAGCGGTTATTCGCGAATTTACCTACTAGGCCAGAACGCATCCCTACTAATTCTAGGTCGATGGTGCGTTTTGCTAAGTTCGTGTCGCGGACTTTCACTTGGACTTTATCTCCAAACGTGAAGACACGGCCATTCGATTTACCCACGATGCGGTAATTGTTTTTATCTAAATCGTAGAAGTCGTCATTCAAGTCGACCATTCGTACTAGGCCTTCACAAGAAGTTTCACCGATTTCGACAAAGATTCCGAACTCGGTTACACCTGTGATGATACCGTCAAAAATTTGAGGTTCATGCAAGCTCATGTATTCCACTTGCTTGTACTTGATGGAAGCGCGTTCTGCATCGGATGCGAGTTTTTCGCGATCCGAGCTGTGCTTACATTGGATTTCTAAAGGGGCACGTTCCGCTGGGGTGCCGCCGTCTAAATAATGCTGTAACAGGCGATGCGTCATGACGTCTGGGTAACGACGAATCGGGCTGGTGAAATGCGAATAGAACGGGAACGCTAGGCCGAAGTGACCAACAGGATCGGTGCTGTAACGGGCTTTGGACATCGTACGCACCGCTAAACTCTGCAATACGTGCTCCTCGCCTTTACCCTCGATATTTTCCATCAAGGCGTTGAACGATTTGCTCACGTGCTGAGGATCAGTCGTTACTTGGTAGCCAAATTTCTTCGCGAAAGACGAGAATACCTGCAATTTCTCCGGATCCGGTGCTTCGTGGATACGGTACACCATCGTGTTTTTAGGCTCGTCCTTTTTCTTGTTGAAGACGAATTCAGCCACTTTTTTGTTAGCTAAAAGCATGAACTCTTCAATCAACTTGTGCGCATCCTTGCGAATGCGAGGGTAAACGCCGATCGGCTTTCCATCCTCATCTAATTCGAAGCGGACTTCGGCAGTTTCGAAGTTCACGGAACCGTGTTCGAAACGTCTGTTGCGGTAACTTTTCGCAATGCGATTCAACTCCCGAATGACCGGAACTAAGGCATCATCTGAATCATTTTCGATTAATTCTTGTGCCTGCTCGTAAGCGAAACGGCGATCCGAATGGATGACCGTGCGGCCAAACCACTCTTTCACAATCGTGTCATTCGCGTCTAGTTCGAAAACGGCAGAGAACGTTAATTTATCTTCGTTTGGACGAAGGGAACAAAGTCCGTTCGATAGTTTTTCCGGTAACATGGGAACCACGCGGTCGACTAAGTAAACCGAGGTGGCACGCTTATAAGCCTCGATATCGAGTACGCTTCCCGCTTTCACATAATGTGCAACGTCAGCGATATGGACGCCGATTTCGGTGTTACCATTTTTTAGTTTTTGGTAGGAGATGGCATCGTCAAAATCCTTCGCATCGATCGGGTCGATGGTAAAAGTTAACACGTTGCGCATGTCCTTGCGCTTCTTGATTTCGGTGGCAGGAATCTGCACTAAGATCGAGGCAGCGGCTTTTTCTACTTCTTCAGGGAAATCATACGGCAAGCCATATTCTGCTAGAATCGAGTGCATTTCCGTATCGTTCTCTCCGGCTTTACCGAGTACTTTGATGACACGACCTTCGGCCTTTTTACCGTCCGTTCCCCAGCGAGTTACTTCTACGATGACTTTGTCCAGGTGCTTTGCGTCCTTGATTTCGAACTTAGGCAAGTAAACATCTTCGTAGATTTTCTTCGAATCTGGGATTAAAAAGGAGTAGTGTGGAGTCACTTGAATGACACCTACTAACTCAGCGGAACGACGTTCCAATATCTGTACGACCTCTCCTTCCGGACGGTCATTTTTTCTCTTTTCTGATGGGCGACGCGCTTGGACGATGACTTTATCCCCATCTTTGGCATTATTTAAATCCCCCGTAGCCACCCAAATATCCTTCGCTCCGTCCTCCGGAATCACAAACGCAAAGCGCGTATTCACGTGATCTACGCGACCTGTCACTTGGAAAGATTCGTTATCAAAGCGAATATTTCCCTCTTCATTCTTAATCAAACGGTTTTCTGCGATCAATTTTGCCACCAAGTCAGAATAAATCTCCTTCGTCTTGCGATCACGAATGGCAAACGCCTTATGTAATTGGTTCAAAGAATACGAACGGTAGTCGTTCAATTCAAAAAACTCCAATATTTCAGCTTTCAAGCCGCTCAAAAATTTCAGTTCCTTAGGGGAAGGCATGGTATTTCAATTCAAATTATCCTGCAAGGTACACATTATTGATTTCTTAATTCCTAATTCGGCATTCTATTGCTACCTTTGAGCTTGTTTTTGAGCCTTTTCAGATGAACCGTTCCCGCATTGCCCTCTTTTTACTGCTCGTATTCGCACTGACTGGTGCTTACTTTGTATGGAAGCCTGCGGCGGAGGTTTCGGCGACGGAAGTCAACCTCGTGGAAACCCCTGATTTTAAGGCGGATTCAGCTTATCAGTACATTGCGCAACAAGTGGCTTTTGGCCCACGTATTCCGGGTTCTGAGGCGAGTCAAAATACGCTACAGTTTTTAGTTGCCAAATTGAAATCCTACGGCTGGACCGTTACAGAGCAGCCTTTTACAGCCTTCCGCTATGACGGCAAGAAATTACAAGGCACAAATATCATTGCTCAATTTCAACCTGCAGTCGCAAAGCGTATCTTGTTAGCTGCCCACTGGGATGCACGCAGTATCGCGGACAAAGATTCGGTACGTAAAAATGAGCCCATCGATGCAGCAAACGATGGCGCGAGTGGCGTGGGGGTTTTGTTAGAAATTGCTCGCAACTTGCACGAAGCTAAGAATAAGCCAGCGGTAGGCGTCGATATCGTCCTTTTTGACCTAGAAGATCACGGCGAACCGGACGATTATACGGGAGAACACAAGCCGAATAGTTGGGCGTTAGGTTCACAGCATTGGGCTGCGAATTTAGTACCCGCTAATTACAAAGCTTATTACGGAATCTTATTAGATATGGTAGGCGGAAAAGGCGCGATGTTCCCGCATGAAGGATCGTCGATGCAATATGCGCCGGGGATTGTACGCTCGGTTTGGGCGACGGCAGCAGATTTAGGATACAGCAATCTGTTCGTTGATCAGGATGCCTTTGGAATTTCGGATGACCATACGGCGGTGAATGAGATTGCCAAAATCCAAATGATTGATATCATTGATTTACGGGCGTCGAATGGTGGCTTCGAGTTTGGGAGCTTCCACCATACGCATGCAGATAATTTAGCTAACATCGACAAATCGACCCTGAAAGCGGTCGGCCAAACACTTTTACAGGTTCTATACCGCGAATAATCCATGGAAGAAACAAACTTACAACACGTTCATTTAAATGATCTTCACGTATCGCTAGGCGCTAAAATGGTGCCCTTTGCTGGCTTTAACATGCCCGTATTGTACACAAACTTGATCGAAGAGCACCTGTGTGTGCGCAACTCGGTGGGTGTTTTCGACGTAAGTCACATGGGCGAATTCTTCCTGAAAGGGGACCGCGTATTAGACTTTATTCAATACGTGACTTCGAACGACGCGTCTAAATTAGTAGATGGAAAGGTGCAGTACAGCTGTTTACCAAACAACGAGGGCGGCATCGTCGACGACTTGTTAGTCTACCGCGTGAACGCAACCGAATACATCTTAGTCGTGAACGCATCGAACATTGAAAAAGATTGGAACTGGATCTCCTCACACAATACCTTCGGGGTGGAGATGGTGAATCGCAGCGACGAGTATAGCTTGTTAGCGGTGCAAGGGCCGAAGGCGATTTTGGCACTACAAAAATTAACGTCTGTTACCTTAGCAGACATGCCGTATTATAGTTTCAAAATAGGCGAAATGGCTAGTTTCTCTGACATCATCATCTCGAATACTGGTTATACAGGTGCTGGAGGATTCGAAATTTATGTAAAGAACGAAAACGCGTTAGCGATGTGGAACGCGATCTTCGAGGCGGGTGCAGAATTCGGAATTCTACCGGTAGGCTTGGGCGCACGCGACACGCTTCGCACCGAGAAAGGCTATTGCTTGTATGGACACGACATCGATGATACGACGTCGCCTATCGAGGCAGGCTTAGGCTGGATCACATCCTTTAACAAAGATTTTATTATGAAAGACCACCACGCCGCGATCAAGGCAAATGGTCCGTCAAAAAAATTAGTGGGCTTCGAAATGATCGATCGTGGCATTCCACGTCAACATTATCCGATTTTAAATGCGGCTGGTGAGACAATAGGCGAGGTAACTTCTGGCACACAATCTCCTTCTTTATCGAAAGGTATCGGCATGGGGTATGTGAGCACAAATCACGTGGGTTCAGAAATATTTATTTCGATTCGCGACAAAGCGGTGAAAGCCGAAATCGTCAAATTACCGTTCTTATAAGATGAAGAAAATCG
>CAJCBY010000322.1 GCA_903960725.1 uncultured Cytophagaceae bacterium
ATGGGCATGAAGTGGTCATTCTTAGCTAAACCAGAGGGGGTACCTCGTTATTTAGTGTGTAATGCCGACGAATCAGAGCCTGGTACGTTCAAGGACCACTATTTGATGTGGAAATCCCCACATACCTTGATCGAAGGAATGATTGTTTCTTCGTTTGCATTAGGAGCAAACACCTCCTACATCTACGTACGTGGTGAGTTAATGTATGTGATTGCTATTTTAGAAAAAGCCATTCAAGAGGCGTATGATAAAGGATTATTAGGAAAGAATATTTTAGGTTCAGGTTATGATCTTGACCTATTTGTTCAGCCTGGTGGTGGAGCTTATATCTGCGGAGAGGAAACAGCTCTTTTAGAATCTTTAGAAGGTAAAAGAGGAAACCCACGTAATAAGCCACCTTTCCCAGCGGTGAAAGGTTTATGGCAATGTCCTACGGTTGTGAATAACGTAGAATCTATCGCGGCCACATCGTGGATTGTGAACAACGGTGGCGATGCGTATGCGGCGATCGGTGTAGGGCGTAGTACAGGAACGAAATTAATCTCAGCTTCTGGTCACATCAAGAAACCAGGCGTTTACGAGATCCCCTTAGGGATTACAGTCGAAGATTTCATCTATTCTGATGAGTGGTGCGGCGGTATTCGCGATGGACATAAATTAAAAGCAGTCGTAGCCGGTGGTTCGTCTGTGCCTATCTTGCCTGCTGAGTTAATCTTAACGACAGCCGCAGGGGAGAAACGCTTAATGACCTATGAATCTTTATCGGATGGAGGCTTTGTCTCGGGTACGATGTTAGGTTCTGGTGGTTTTGTGGTGATGGACGAGACAGCTTGTATCGTGCATAATACCTTGACATTTGCGAAATTCTACCACCATGAGTCTTGTGGACAATGTTCCCCTTGCCGGGAAGGAACGGGTTGGATGGACAAAGTAATTAACCGTATCGAGCATGGTCAAGGCCGCATAGAGGACATCGATTTGTTAGTCGATGTAGCAAAGAAAATTGAAGGAAATACGATTTGTCCATTAGGGGATGCGGCGGCTTGGCCAGTGGCTGCAGCGATTCGCCATTTTCGCGATGAATTCGAGTGGCATATTGAACACCCAGAATTAGCAACAAAACCTGGCGCAGTATTTATGCGTAAGGGGGCTAGTTGGACAAAATAATTTGGCAGAAATTAACGAATATGAAAGTTACGATAGATAATATCACCCTTGAGGTAGAACCAGGAACCACCATCATGCAGGCAGCTCGCATGATCGGGCCTGAGGTTGCTCCGCCAGCTATGTGCTATTATGAGCCTTTGAAAGGTTCAGGTGGAAAATGCCGTGCTTGTTTAGTGAAGGTGACGGCGGGTTCAGAAAAAGATCCTCGTCCGATGCCTAAATTAGTTCCAGCCTGCATTACAGCCGTTCAAGACGGGATGATCGTGGAAAATACGGTGAACGAAGACGTGTTAGAAACACGCAAGGGCATCGTGGAATTCTTGTTATTAAATCACCCATTGGATTGCCCAGTATGTGACCAAGCGGGTGAATGTCACTTGCAAGACTTCTCATTCGAGCACGGTGTTTCATCGACGCGTACAGTGGAAGAACGCAATACCTTCGAGCCGACGGATTTAGGTCCCAACATTCAGTTGCACATGAACCGTTGCATCTTGTGCTACCGTTGTGTGTATACAGCAGACCAAATCACGGATGGCCGTGTTCATGGGGTCATGAACCGCGGTGATCACGCGGAGATCAGTACCTATATCGAGAAAGCGATTGATAACGACTTCTCTGGTAACGTGATTGATGTGTGTCCGGTGGGTGCTTTGACCGATAAAACATATCGTTTCAAGAGCCGTGTGTGGTTCTCGAAGCCAGTAGATGCGCATTGCGAGTGTAGCAAATGTTCTGGAAAGGCAACGATCTGGTACAAAGGAGAGGAAGTAATTCGCGTGACAGGTCGCAAGAACATGTGGGGCGAAGTAACGGATTTCATTTGTAATGGATGTCGTTTTGACAAGAAAAAAACGGCTGATTGGGTGATCGAAGGACCGACGAATGTGTCGCGCCACTCGGTGATTTCAGCCAATAAATATGGTGCGAACTTGATCAAGCCAGCGTTCCCAGTGTTACAGGCGGCGCGTGATTACAAGCAAATCAATGACGATCGTGACCGTAGTTTTTTAGGCATTCAACCTGCTTTACCTAAATCTAAAAAGAAATAGATGAACTTATTTGATTCAGTATTTTTTGCCAAAGCATCCTTCATCGGGGTCATTTTCTTGATCACCTTAGGTGTTGCAGCTTATTCAACGTATTTCGAGCGTAAGATCGCGGCCTTCATGCAAGACCGTATTGGACCGGATCGTGCGGGTCCTTTTGGTATTTTGCAGCCTTTAGCGGATGCGGTGAAGATGTTTATGAA
>CAJCBY010000323.1 GCA_903960725.1 uncultured Cytophagaceae bacterium
TTCTAGTCAAATTTTTAGCCTGAGTTTATTGGCTTTGGCGGGCTTATCCGTCTTGAGCGCAGCGGCGATTCCGTCCTTTCTACTCGGGTTAGCGCAAGGACGCGACCGAGTGATATCGAAAAAGAATCGGACGATTTTAGGTTTAGTGTGGGGGATTAATTTGCTTTTGACTTTTGGAAATCAGCGCTTTGATTTTGGGATTAGGACGGCTATTCCAGCATTCGTTTGGGTTTTAGTTGCGCTCGGGTTATATGTTTACCAAAACAAATCCAATAAAAGTCTGCTAGGCCTTACACTTCTTTCATTGTCCGCATTTATCCCGCTTTTATGGCATCAAAATACGCCCGGATTACAGGCAATCGAGAGTTGGAATTTGATGAATCAAGTACTCATGGGCTTGCTTTTCCCTTTGTTTATTGTACGGAATTTTGGCATTCTACTGGCCCAAAATCTACCCATCCATAAAGTGATTCATAAGGCAGCCTTGCTCCCACTTCATCTAATTCAAATTGGGGTGTTGATTCTCAGCATGGGGGCTGTTTTTGCCTTCAATTCTAGTGCCTATCACCTGGGGATGGCGGCGAAAGAAAATTATGCCGGTGATGTGGCCGCCTTATTCGAAGACCGGACGATGGCAGAGATTCACTACAAGAATGCCACCTTACACAGCCGATTGAATTCAAAAAGCAACTTAAGTCTTGCCGCCCTCGCCCAGCAAGCCGGCGACACCGAGACTTTTGCCTATTATGTGGCGGCTAGCCAAAGCACCCGAAAAGACCCAGCCCTTTCCATTGCCTTAGCGAATGTTTTCGCAGCAGAAAATCATCCTTTTGATGCTTTATTTACTTTGCAAAAAAGCGATTCATCCGATCCGCGTATCGCCACGCAAATGGCCTTACAATACGAACGACTAGCGTCCCCCGATTCAGCGGCCTATTTTTACGATATCGCGTTTTCATTAGCCCCCGAAAATCCCTTATTTAAGGCCAATAAACTGTATTCGGATGTGGTATATCGCAAACGAAAACCCGAATTTGATCCGGATGAAGACCTAGCCATTCAAGCGAATTTATTGGCGGCAGGAATACCTACGGCTCCGATGAACCCAAGCTTTGTTCCAAAAGCTGATTTACGCGATTTAGTATACTTATATAATGGGTTGTTATTTTGGAAGGGGAAAGCCCCGATTTACGACTTGACTAGTTGGCAAAAATCGATGGCTGAACTATTCCCGGAATTAGAACTATTGAAGTCGTGGCAAACCTTTTACCATGCGAAACCTTTAGAGGCATTAAATCAATTGAATGTTTCCATCGCGGCAGACACGACGCAGGGTTCGGGGATGATGGGAGTTTTAGCTTTTTGGAAATATACCACGGCCTTTCCAGTGAAGACCCCTCCGATTACTCGAGTAAATGCACCAACGATTTTAGAAAAATATCCTTTTCAAGTAGCGGTTTTACAACAGGCACTTCCGCTGGTACCCGTGAAAAAAGGCTATGAGGCGGCCCTGGCTGCCTTACAGTGGAATGAACAAAATCCTGCTTTTTATCCTATCTATATTATGCAGGCCCTAAAAATGGGAGAAATAACCTATGCGGAGGAAGCGATGGAAAAACTTCGAACACTAAATCCAGCCCTCTACCAAGCCTCGCAGGCGAGCTATTTAGCTGAAAAACAACGCGCTCTAGAAAAAACTAAATTTTAGGGCTTGTATAATTAAGTGACTTTCTGTACTTTTGCAGTCCTTATTAATTTAAGTAGCGGAGTAAATGGTTCTTTCGCTGCTTAATCATTTAAAGAACCATCTTATATGAATCAAAAAATTCGCATTAAGCTGAAGTCATTTGACCACTCATTGGTAGACAAATCAGCAGAGAAAATCGTTAAA
>CAJCBY010000324.1 GCA_903960725.1 uncultured Cytophagaceae bacterium
CGTGCATTCCCGTCTTATTATGAAGGCAAGTGGTTAATCGTTGAGTTTATGCGTGGCTGGATTATGGCCGTGACAATGGATGAAAAAGGGGATTATAAGTCGATGGAGCGCTTTATGCCCTCTACGACTTTTGGTTCTGCAATCGATATGGACTTCAGTCCTGAAGGTGATTTATACGTATTAGAATATGGTTCAGCTTGGTTCCGCGGAAATGAGAATGCTCGTTTAGTGAAGATTGAATACCAAGGTGGAAACCGCAAGCCGTATGTAGAAGCATCGTCTGCTAAGAAGGCGGGTGCTGCGCCATTTACTACCACTTTATCTGCGGAGGGAACGAAAGATTTCGACGGGGATAAGTTGACGTATACTTGGACGGTGAAGAAGGCTGGTAAATTCGTGAAGAATTTAGCTGGAGCTAATCCTACTTTGCAATTAAAGGATGCGGGTAAATACGAAGTGACTTTGAAAGCGGCTGATCCGAAAGGATTATCGAATACGTCTTCTTTGGAAATCTTAGTAGGTAACGAAGCTCCAGTAGTGGATATCGCGGTTGAAGGCAATAAATCATTCTATTTCGAGGGACAGCCTTTGAAATACGAAGTGAAAGTAGAAGATAAAGAAGACGGCGCTTTAGGTAAAGGTATCGCCAAAGAGGCTGTGGCAGCGACCGTGGATTATGTAGCATCAGGTTACGATCCGATCGAAATGGCGCAATCGCACCGGAAGGCAGATAGCGATTTATTCGCTTCGGCTGGGCTACGATTAATCAATGCAAGTGATTGTAAGTCTTGTCACCAAATGTCAGTACGTTCTGTAGGGCCTTCGTATAAAGAAGTGGCTGAGAAGTACAAAGGGCAAGATATGGTGGAAAAGTTATCTCAAAAGGTAATTGTAGGTGGTATGGGAGTTTGGGGCGAGCACGCGATGTCTGCGCACCCGAATATCTCCAAAGCAGATGCGAAATCCATGGTAAATTATATCTTGAGTTTAGGGGATGCCAAAGCAAGTAATGCGATTGGCGTGGCAGGAACATTAGGTTTGAATAAGCCAGCGGATCAATCGTCTTCAAAAGGGGTATTCGTCGTTCGTGCGACCTACTTAGATAAAGGGAATAAGAAGATGGCTCCGGTTCAGTCCGAGAAATGGTTATTCTTGCGTCACCCAGCGTTGAACGTAGAAAAAGCAGATGTTTCGAAAGGCATCATGCAATTAATCACGCCAGGTCGTTCGACGAACATGGTGGGTCAAAACCCATATTTAGGTTACAAGGATTTAGATTTAACAGGAATCTCGACCATCGAAATTGCTGCTTCAGCACAAGCGAGATCGAATGCAACCGGTGGTGTGATTGAAATTCGTTTAGATTCACCTACCGGAACGGTTATTGGCCAAACGGCTCCGATCGAGGTTGCGCAAGGTGGATTTGGCGGACCTCCTCCAGCAGCGGCAACACCAGGCAAAGGTGCACCACTAGGAACAGGAGTTGCGGCACCAGCAGCGGCTGCACCTGCAGCTTCAGCAACTCCAGCAGCGGCGCCTCCTGCGGGTCAAAGAAGAATGTCTGGTCCAGCTGCCCAAAAAGTAGCCATCCAAGCTACGTCAGGTTCACATGATCTATATTTCGTAGCTGTTAACCCTAAAGCGACCGAGCAACAAATTGTCGTTCAGATTTCGGGTATAGAAATGAAAAAATAGTCAATCGATTATAGTAATTCTAGGGTTCTCTCTGCTTTAATAGAGAGAACCCTTTTTTTATGCGCTATATCTTTATTTTGCTGTTATTTTCTGGCTCCTTATTTGGCCAAAAAAACATCACCACAGCTTCCGATGCCACAGCGCCACTTCACGCATTACAACCGGATTATCCTACGCCTTATGGCGCACCCAGTTCTTTAACTATTCAAAAAACCATTGACCGTGTCTTTGCTTATTTAGAAAAGGCGACCCCTGATCGTTTTGTCGATAATACCACAGGGGCTGAGGTAAAGACCTACAACTCAAATGCCATCTTTAGTAAAGGCGATTTTCGTCCGATTTCCTATGAATGGGGCGTGACCTATTCCGGAATGCTAGCTTTGAGTGAAGTAACTGGCGACACTAAATACAAAAACTATGTGTTTAATCGCCTGAATCTAATTAATTCGGGTGTTCCGGAGGCCATCAAGATTCCGTCTGATCAATCCCATGTATTAAAAGGACTCGTGCACCCGCGTGCTTTGGACGATATCGGTGCGATGGGTATGGCGGTGATTAAGGCCAAAAAAGCAGGCTTCTCTACCGACATGTCCTATATCACGAAGCGTGCCTCAGATTTCATTTTAAAGGAAGAGCATCGTTTACCCGATCGTACGTTAGTGCGCATTCGTCCGCTGCAAAATACGATGTGGCTAGACGATGTGTATATGTCGATTCCAGCCTTATTGCAATTAGGGGAATACGAGGAGGCCGTTTTTCAGTTTAATGCCTACCGCAAACGGATGTATAATTCTACCCTGAATATTTATATGCACGGCTATTTAGTGGACGCAACGGAGCACCCGGAATTCCACTGGGGACGTGCGAATGGCTGGGCTTTATTGACTAATTGTGAATTATTGGAATATTTGCCGGCGAATCATCCGGCGCGTCCAGAAATTTTAGCTCAGTTGAAAAACCACTTGAAAGGGCTGATGGCCTTGCAGGATGGGACTGGATTTTGGCATCAATTATTGGATAAAAATGACTCTTATTTAGAGACCTCATGCACGGCAATTTATACCTATGTGATGGCCAAAGGAATCAACAAAGGCTGGCTCGACCCTAAAACCTACGGTCCTGCAGCGATTTTAGGCTGGAATGCCGTGAATACCAAAGTGAATGAAAAAGGTCAGGTAGAAGGGACTTGCGTAGGCACAGGTTTAGCTTGGGATCCGGCGTTCTATTATCATCGCCCTATTTCACCGTATGCGGCACATGGATATGGTCCCGTTTTATTAGCTGGAGCGGCGATGTTGGATTTAGTGAAGCAGTACAATTACCAAATCAATGATTCTGCCGTACATTTGAAATAATATGAAAAATACGTTTGATTTAACAGGAAAAATTGCACTAGTCACTGGTTGTAAACGGGGAATAGGAATGGCGATGGCGCTAGGTTTAGCGGAGGCAGGAGCGGATATTATTGGTGTTTCGGCTTCGTTAGAATTAGCGGGATCAGACATTGAAAAAGCGGTTACCGGCCTAGATCGCAAATTCAAAGCCTACCAGGCTGACTTCTCTAACCGCGATTCGCTATATGCGTTTATCAAACAATTGAAGGCGGATTATCCACGTATCGATATTTTAGTGAATAATGCGGGAACCATCTTGCGCAATCCGGCGGCAGAACATTCGGATGAGTTTTGGGATGAAGTATTGGAAGTAAATCTCTCGTCTCAATTTATTCTGAGTCGTGAAATCGGCTCCAGGATGATTGCACAAGGCAGTGGTAAAATTATATTTACCGCGTCTCTATTGAGTTTCCAAGGCGGAATTAATGTGCCAGGTTATGCTGCCAGCAAAGGCGGTATTGCCCGTTTAACGATGGCTTTAGCAAACGAGTGGGCAGGGAAGGGTGTGAATGTGAATGCGATTGCTCCAGGCTATATTTCTACCGATAACACGACTGCATTGCGCGAAGATAAAGACCGCAGTGCTTCAATTTTAGGACGAATTCCGGCAGGAAGATGGGGAGAGCCTGAGGACTTTAAGGGTCCTGTGGTATTCTTAGCATCTGAAGCCTCTAACTATGTACACGGAACCATTTTGACCGTTGATGGCGGCTGGATGGGGCGGTAGCAAATTTCAAAGACCAAAGAGCAAAGTTCAAAATTTTCCTATTTGCTCTTTGAACTTTGCTCTTTGGTCTTTGCTCTTTGAACTTTGGTCTTTGAACTTTGAAAATAGAAAAAATGAAAAAACTAACTCTAATCCTCACCCTACTCTCCACCTCTCTTTTCGCGCAGAAAATAGATGTGGACAAACAAATCGCTTTAGCTGGCCAGCAGTATCAACTCATGCTTGCTGCACGACCTGATACAAGCACAACGATTCACTCTGCAAAACAAGATGGTAGCTATAGCAATAAGCCGTCTCATTGGTGGTGTTCAGGATTTTTCCCGGGCGGACTTTGGTTCCTATATGAAAAGACCAAAGACCCAAAATGGGAGTCAGCAGCTCGATTGTGGACAGCAGCAGTGAAGAAAGAGCAGTTCAATACAGGAACGCACGATCTTGGCTTTATGATGTACGATTCATTCGGGAATGGCTTACGTTTAACGAAAGATCCAGAATACAAGAAGGTGTTGATTCAATCGGCGAAGTCTTTGGCAACGCGTTTTGATCCTAAAATTGGTTTGATTAAATCATGGAATGGCTTTAAAGGAGGTTATAAATACCCGGTGATCATCGATAATATGATGAACTTGGAATTGTTATTCTGGGCGTCGCGCGAGACGGGGGATCCACGTTTTAAAGAGATTGCGATTATTCATGCGGATAATACGATGAAGAATCATTTTCGACCAGACTTTTCGAGTTATCATGTGATTTGCTATGATGTGGATGGAAAGGTTTTGGCCAAAAAACAACACCAAGGCTACCAAGATGAATCAACGTGGACACGTGGGCATGCCTGGGCGATGTACGGCTACGTAGAAATGTACCGTAATACGAAGGACAAAAAATACCTCGACTTCGCTCAAAATATCTCCGATTTCTATCTAAATCACCCGAATATGCCGGCAGATAAGATCCCTTATTGGGATTTCTATGCGCCTAATATTCCTACGGAAGAGCGTGATGCTTCGGCGGGTGCGATTGCGGCGTCTGCTTTGCTAGAATTGAGTACGTATTCTGGAGAAAAAGGCAAGCGTTATTATGCGGATGCGGTGAAGATGTTAGAATCACTTTCGTCGCCGGCGTACCGCGCGGCTTTGGGTGAAAATAACCACTTCTTAATTAAGCACTGCGTGGGAGCGAAATCGCTGAATTCAGAGATTGACGTGCCGTTAATTTATGCGGATTACTATTATTTAGAGGGCTTATTACGCTACCAAAAAATGGCTAAAAAATAGTCGGCTTTTTGGGCTGAATTTCGTATCTTTGAGGCTTCATTTTTTATCAAGCCCCATGTCAGTTAAGAAAATTCAATCAGCCTTAATTTCGGTTTATTACAAGGACGGTTTAGCGCCTATTATTCAAGAACTTCATAAAAACGGAGTGACACTTTATTCTACGGGAGGGACGCAGTCTTTCATCGAAGAATTAGGTATTCCTGTGATTGCAGTGGAAGATTTAACGGGATATCCGTCGATCTTTGGTGGTCGTGTGAAGACCTTACACCCGAAGGTTTTTGGAGGTATTCTTCACCGTCGTGATTTAGCTGAGGATGTTGCTGTTGCTAAACAATACGATATTCCTGCTTTGGATTTAGTGATGGTGGATTTGTATCCATTCGAAGAAACAGTAGCTTCTGGGGCTTCTGATGAGGATATTATTGAGAAAATTGACATTGGTGGTATTTCTTTGATCCGCGGTGGAGCGAAGAATTTCAACGATGTATTAATCGTTTCTTCTCGCGAACAATACGCGGAAGTTTCGGCGATATTCGCAGCACACGGTTCTGCTTCGACTACTTTAGAGGAGCGTAGAAGCTTCGCAGGAAAAGCATTCCAAGTTTCTTCCCACTACGATGGAGCGATTCAGCGTTATTTTGCTGGTCAAACAGCTGATTTAGCGAATTATACAACCTTGCCAGCACACGGCTTGCGTTATGGAGAAAACCCACATCAGCAAGGTAAATTCTATGGCGATTTAGCAGCACTATTTGATAAATTGCACGGTAAGGAATTGTCTTACAATAACTTAGTGGATGTAGACGCGTGTCTATCTCTTTTAGATGAATTTAAGGAGACAGCTTTCGTGATCATCAAGCACATGAATGCGTGTGGCGTGGCGACGGGCATAACGGTGAAAGAGGCCTACGATAAGGCGCTTTCTTGCGATCCTATTTCGGCATTTGGTGGCGTGCTAGCTACAAATAATACCGTAGATAAAGCAGCGGCAGAATCCATCAATCCATTATTTTGTGAGATTCTAATTGCGCCGGACTTTACAGAGGAGGCTTTGGAGGTCTTAAAGACGAAGAAAAATCGCATTTTATTGAAGCGTAATCAGGTTGCTTTCCCTAAAGTGATGTTCAAGACCCTGTTAAACGGTGTTTTAGAGCAAGATAAGGACTTAGTAATGGAAAGCGTGGAAGATTTCAAGACAGTAACGAAGCGTATTCCTACAGACGAGCAAAAGCGCGCTTTAGCGTTTGCGTTAAAGATCTGTAAGCATACAAAGTCTAATACGATTATTTTAGCGAATGACGGCCAGCTATTGGCTTCAGGCGTAGGCCAAACTTCTCGTGTAGATGCTTTAAAGCAAGCGATCGACAAAGCGAAGGAATTTGGATTTGATTTAAACGGTGCGGTAATGGCTTCGGATGCCTTCTTCCCATTCCCAGATTGCGTAGAAATCGCTGGAAATGCTGGTATTGTGGCAGTTACACAGCCTGGTGGATCGATTAAAGATCAAGATTCGATTGATTATTGTGATGCAAATAATTTAGCCATGGTGATGACAGGAATTCGTCACTTCAAACACTAGGATTTTTCGGTTAAAAATTATATTTTTAGGATTAAATTCAACAACATATGCGAAGGCCTTAATGCCTTCGTTTAACCCATTTTAAATACATTATGTCAGAAGCACAAGATTCATCAGCTCAAGATCGGGCAAATTACGGTGCAGATAATATTCAAGTTTTAGAGGGATTAGAGGCGGTTCGTAAGCGTCCTTCCATGTACATCGGTGATACCGGCTTTAAAGGGCTTCACCATTTGATTTGGGAGGTAGTTGATAACTCGATTGATGAGGCGTTAGCGGGTCATTGCGATATGATCAAGGTGACGATCAACACGGACAATTCCATTTTAGTAGAAGATAACGGTCGTGGTATTCCTAC
>CAJCBY010000325.1 GCA_903960725.1 uncultured Cytophagaceae bacterium
ACAGCGATTCAGGCCAAAGGAACGGTCTTAATCCACCAAAAAATGTTCGAATCCCGTCTATTCTTCGTCGACCGTTTGATCGAAATGGGCGCCCAAATCATCCTTTGCGATCCACACCGCGCTACAGTAGTTGGTTTCGATCGCAAACAAACATTGAAAGGAATCCGCATGTCGTCACCAGACATCCGTGCGGGTGTTTCCCTTTTAATCGCGGCGATGTCAGCGAACGGAACTTCAATTATCGATAACATCGAACAAATTGATCGCGGTTACCAAAACATTGATACACGTTTGAACGCAATAGGAGCAGAAATCGTCCGTATCTAATGTCCCTTTTTCCTAAAATCAAACAGACCGTCCAATTGGCCTTACCCATTGTGGTAGGAGAATTGGGCGTGATGCTAATGGGCCTCGCGGATACGATTCAAGTAGGCCAAATGTCCACCGGTGCCGCCGAAAGCCTCGGTGCATCCGGCATGGCGCAGTCTATATTTTTTACAATTGCGATTATAGGAATCATTTGCATACAAATTGTATCCCCCATGGTTTCTAAAGCCGTGGCTGAGGGTGACAAAACGGAATGTGGAAATCTATTGCGCGCAAACCTGCGAGTAGCTACCTTTTTAGGCCTAATCACCATCCTGATCACGTACATCGTTAGTTTAAACTACGACTTATTTGGACAGACAGAGGCAAACAAAGCCTTAACATTACCCTTCTTAAGTTTAATATCGGTATCCGTCTTACCAATATTCTGGTTCATTGCCTTGAAAAGCTTCATGGATGGATTGCAACGGACTACCGTGGGTATGACGATTACCATCATCGCATTGGCTTTAAATGTATTCGGCAACCATTTGTTGATCAATGGTCTGTGGGGACTACCAGCCTTGGGTTTATTCGGATCTGGCATATCCACGTTGCTGTCCCGTTTATTCATGGCCGGAACACTCGCTATTTACGTATTTACACGGGAAGAGTTTAAGCCTTATCTACGTAAAGGACACGTCCACGTGCAGAAATATGTCTTAGAGAAAAATATTCTTCGAATCGGAGTACCATCAGGAATGCAAGGCTTCTTTGAGATTGCGACTTTTGGGATGGCCGTTGTCATGATGGGTTGGATTTCAGTCACCGCTCAAGCAGCCCATATCGTTGCCATTAATATGGCTTCCATTACGTATATGATGGCTACTGGGATTGCCGTGGCGGGTGGAATTAATGTAGGAACGGCCATAGGCGAACGAAACCGCGCAGGAATCATTGAGTCTGGAAAAGCAGCGTTAATCCTTTCCCTCTTATTTATGGGAGCTTGTGCTTTGGTGTTTTTCTTTGGTCGAGAGTATTTGGTTCGAGGCTATACACAAGAACTTCCAGTAATCGCCATCGCAGTCACACTAGTTGTATGGGGTGCGATATTTCAACTATTTGATGGTATTCAGGCGGTTTCATTAGGATTATTACGCGGATTACAAGATTATAAAATCCCCACTACTATTACCGTTATCTCCTATTGGGGTGTCGGAATTCCACTTTGTTATTATATAGGAATTTATGAAAAAGTAGGTGCTGTAGGCATCTGGGTTGGATTAACCGCGAGTCTAGTTTGTTCCTCTGCCCTGCTTTCGTGGCGCTTTTATGCGAGGGCGAAGAAGGTTAAGTTTGAGGAGTTAGAAGTAGAGTAAAGTTCAAAGAGCAAAGTTCAAAGTTCAAAAGGTGGTATCGCCTCCGGCGATGGATTTAGACGTACAATTCCTTCGGACTTATTTCCTTCGGACTGACTACTGTCTACTGTCCACTATCTACTAATATTCAAAAAAGGCGCAATTTGCGCCTTTTTTGAATCCAAATTTGAACTTTGCTCTTTGGTCTTTGAACTTTGCTTAAGAATGTATCGACCTCTTAGCCGTAGCCGCCAAACAAGCCTCTTTCATCGCCTCCGTATACGTCGGGTGCGCATGAGACATGCGAGCTACATCTTCAGCTGAAGCACGGTATTCCATCGCAACGACTGCTTCCGCAATCATA
>CAJCBY010000326.1 GCA_903960725.1 uncultured Cytophagaceae bacterium
ATTTCGGACGAAACCGGTATTCCGATGGTCGACGAAAATGCTCAGTAAAACCCAAGGCATTGTTATTTCCTACATGCGGTACCGGGAAACCTCGATACTAGTGAATATTTACACTGCCGAAATGGGGATCTGTTCCTACATCGAAAATGGGGTACGTTCTGCCAAAGCCAAGCATAAAATGGCCCTCTTCCAGCCACTGACCTTGCTAGATTTAGAAGTCTACCACAAGCCAGGAAAGGGTTTGCATCGCATTTCAGAGGCAAAATGCTTCTTCCCCTACCAAGCCATTCCTTTCGACATCGCGAAGTCTTCCCTTGCCTTATTTCTCTCAGAAGTGTTAAGCAAGGTCTTAAAAGAAGAGGAGGCGAATCCTACTTTATTCGAATTTTTAAGCCAATCCTTGCAGTATTTAGATCGCGCTGTCGCGAATTTCGAGAATTTCCATTTGCAGTTTCTGTGGCAATTAGCGGCCTTCTTGGGCTTTGGAGCAGGTAATGCAGCAGAATTTTACCAGCAACTTAAATTAGCTGGCTATATCGTTCCTAGTTTCACGGAGTTGGATGCCTTGATTCACGCGGATTATGGACACTCCATCATACTTCACCGAGCTGAGCGCAAAGAATTACTAGCCGGAATGCTACATTATTATCAATTGCACATGGAAAATTTCGGAGAGATTCGTTCCTTGCAGATATTACAAGAAGTATTAGCCTAATGCGTAATCTATTGTCTTGTTTGAAAGTATTGAATCTGATTAATTGACTTTTTTACAGGTCATTTATGCAAAAAAGGTTTTTTGTGAGGCGAATTTCAATCGGACTTACATTTGCAGGTATTTAGGGAAATGAATAATTTTTTTATTTTCGTGTAAATAAAATTATTGAGCTATGCGGTTTATATTAATTACTATTCTTTTGATTTCTACTCATATTTCATTTGCCTCATTGACTCGTTCAACAGATACTACTTTGACCGAATCAAGTCAGCATATGCAATTGAAACAAGAAGTGAGAAATATTCAACATCAACTAGATTTAATTAGTCAAAATATTGAAGAACTTAATAAGAGTGGTGGAAGAATTATAAACGCTTCAACGTATAAAGAACTATCCTTTAATATAATCAATCAGTTAAATACAAATGAGAAAAAGGAAGAATTAATCATTGAACTTATCAATAGATATCCTGATAATGTTCGACAAATGTTATCAATAAATACTCCAGGCAGTGAAGGATATTATATCATGTATTCATTTTTCAATGAGTTTGGAGGAAATTTCTCAATTACCCTTCCTTTAACTTTTGATACAATTAATCAATTGGTCCAAAATATTGATAAATCAACTAATCCAGATTTATATGCTTTATATTTATTTAAAAGGCTAACTACCTTTATTGAATCGGCTTCCACATCCTTTCGTCGATCCCAACAAGACATAGAGGTGTCTAATGATCAATTTCATAAATTAAAAAACCTTGGAGATTATCTTATCTCAAAATTTTCAGAAGACGACAATGCAAATTTAATGCTTCGTTTTCACTATTATACTTTATTAATGGGACATTACCATCCGGGAGGATTAAGGAATTTAAATTTTGAAGATTTACGAACAGACGCAGGGCTTAAGGATGAAATGTTAAGCATATATTCAGAGCTACTTTCTGTTAAGTCATTGCCCAATAAAGATAGAATTTTGGACCAAATTAATTCAGGAATCGAGTTGTTTGAAGTTATTGGATATGGTGTACCTACTAAAGCAAATCTTCACATTTCAATTATTAATTTAATTGATCATGTTTACTTTACTGATCCTGCGTATCAAAAATCCTTAGGATATATGCCTTACATTTATCAACAAATGGTGAACAGCATGTATGATAATTATCAAGAACAAGGTGGTATGGATTATATTATGAAATTTTGTCTTAAAATATGATATAGCTCGTTGCTTTAAGTCATGATCTACCTACTTCGGACGTCCGAAAAGCCGCAATTTCTCGATATCACCTTTCAGTTTACCCCTCGTAAACCGGGCAAACAGGTGATTCAACTACCCATTTGGCGTCCGGGAAGATATCAAGCTCAAAATTTTGCAAAAAACATTCCGGTACTGAAGGCCTTTAGCGGAGGTTCGCCCATTGAGATTCGAAAAACCGCCTCATCCTCCTGGGAACTAGAGGCCTCCGAGCCCGTTGAAATTCGGTACAGCTATTTCGCAAATCAACCAGATGCCGGAGGTTCGGTCGTGAAGCCGGATTTACTTTACATCAATTTCATTAATTGCCTTCTGTATGTGAAAGGCCGCGAAAACGAACGTTGCGAAATCAATGTCCATAAACCTGACGGTTGGCAAAGTGTCTGCACCTTTAAAAACGGGGGCAAATACCGCGAGCTCGTGGATTCGCCGTACATCGCGGCGCCAGCTATTTTTCAACATAAATGGAAATGCAATGGCGTGAAATTTTCTATCGATGTGGTGGGTTCGAGCCAGGCTTTGACGAAAAAACTGACAGACGCCTACGAAAAATTCACCCAAACCCAGCTCGACTGGATGGGCGCTTTCCCCGTGAAAGAATACCATTATATGCTTTGGGTTTGTCCGACCCCGTATTACCACGGCGTAGAGCATACGAAATCCACGATGATGGTGATGGGGCCACCAGACCGCGATGCCTATGAAGACTTGATCGGTTTAGGCTCGCACGAACTATTTCACGTTTGGAACATCGCAACGATTCGCCCTAAAGAATTGTTTCCCTATGCCTACGATCGCGAAACTCCATTTTCTACCGGTTGGGTGGTA
>CAJCBY010000327.1 GCA_903960725.1 uncultured Cytophagaceae bacterium
AATAGCTAACAACGCTTTCGAGAGCGGTGAAAAGACAAAATTCAAGAAGCTAATAAGCGGGGCTGAATAGCGCGCGAAGTTCAGGTTATTCTGTTGCGCCCAGACTTTGGGAATCAATTCGCCAAAAAACGTAATGATAAACGTCACCCCGAATAATAAAAATAGCGTGACCAAAACTGTTTCCATTGATTGCTCCCCTAGAATCTGGGAGGTCAAATAATTTGCCAGCGTAATGAAAATAATATTGACAAAGTTGATGGAAATCAACAAAGTAGCCAGTAATTGTTGGGGTTTATCGAGTAATTGACTCACCTTTTTCTCGCTGCTTATCTCACTCTCGCGAAGGCTGATACGCTGGTCTGCATTCAATGAAAAGAAGGCAACCTCTGATCCAGCTAAAACAGCGGACAGAAACAATAGAGCCACTAAAATAAAGGAAATAAGCGCAATCGAACTCACACTAATGGAAGGCTCCACGGCGAGTAATAACAGATTGGGTAAGGGGTCTGGGTCCATATGTTGGGTGAACTGATCGACACAAATTTACAAAAAAGGGAATACGAAATGCGATATCCCCTTTTTTGTATCAAAAATTTAAAATGGTAGATCGTCCCCTTCTTCCATCATGGGCGGAAATGGATCGGACTTAGGAGCGCCCGCTAGTACCGGTTCTGGCTTAGGTCTTTCCGCCGCTGGTGCACCAGCTGGAGAACCTTCATTGCGGCCACCGATTAGATTCATCGATGTAGCGCGAATTTTGTAGCCACGCACGGTTGCGCCATTTTTATCTTGCCACTCTTCGGAACGAATTTTCCCTTCGATGTAAACTTGGTTCCCTTTCTTCAAATATTGCTCTGCGATGTTTGCTAAGTTATCCCAAAGCTCAATGCGGTGCCATTCGGTTTGGTCTACTCTTTGTCCATCCTTTCCGGTATACGACTCAGAGGTCGCAATATTAATGTTTGCCACTTTTACACCGCTAGGTAGTGCGCGAACTTCTGGGTCAGCGCCTAAATTTCCTAGTAAAATAACTTTGTTTACTCCAGCCATAATGATTTGTTTTTTAAAGGGTTAGCTCAGCAAGGCTTCTTGCATCGCCTAAAGGTACGTGGGCGTTATGTCTTGTAAAATAGGACATTCTAAATTATCAGTTATTAGGTTCAAAAGCAAAACGGGTTTTCCTTTGCTCTCGAAGTCTGAGGGGCTCATCCAGACATAACCCTCCGGAATCGCCAGGGCAAAATTATCAGGAACTTGAACATGCCAAGCATCGCATTTAATTTTTCGGTGACTTAAAAGATGCACCGGCGGGGACTTTAATGCCTGCCGCGTAAAGGGTAACCAGTCTGGTTGATCTTCGAGTAAGTAAAACTCCCATAAACCTTTCCAAATGCCGTTTTCAGTACGTTCTCGCACTAAAATTTGGCCTTTTTGTTCGATGACCAGGTAGTTCATCTCTATTTCTTTGACCTTCGTCTTCTTCGATTTAACGGGATAATCGGCTACTTTTTTCGCCTGATTTGACTGACAAAAAATCGCTAAAGGACAAATAGCACAATTAGGGGATGGCGTACACTGCAAGGCCCCAAACTCCATGATCGCCTGATTAAACCCAGCCGGATCCTGCGTGGAAATCAGTGATTGGGCAAGAGAGGTGAAAACACCTCGAGCGGCTGAGGACGCTATGTCCGTTTCGACTGCGAATACGCGAGATAAAACCCGGTACACGTTGCCGTCGACTACGGCTTTGGCCTCCTGAAAGGCAAAGGATGCAATCGCCGCTGCCGTGTAAGGCCCTACGCCAGGTAATCGAATAATCTCGTCATAGGTCTGCGGAAACACACCTTCGAAGTCCTGCATGACCATCTGCGCGGCCTTCTGTAAATTCCGTGCTCTAGAGTAATAGCCCAAACCCTGCCACAAGCGAAGCAACGTAGCTTCCGGCGCCTCCGCAAGATCGCGCACCGTAGGAAAAGCGGCGAGCAATCGCTCATAATACGGTAATCCCTGCGCTACACGGGTTTGTTGCAAGATGATTTCGGATAACCATATCGCGTAGGGGTCCTTCGTTTGACGCC
>CAJCBY010000328.1 GCA_903960725.1 uncultured Cytophagaceae bacterium
ATCGAATTACTAGACTCTTCTAAAACTCCATTTGCGATTGCAAGAGCTAGATGCTCGACGGCGGAGCTGGAGGGGGCGGGTAAAGGGGTGGAGGTGGCCAACGCGGACGACATCGTTCTTATTTAGTCACGACTTCGTCGTTTAGTCGCCACTTCGTGGCTTAGTCATCGCTGCGCGATTTAGTCACGACTTCGTCGTTTAGTCGCCACTTCGTGGCTTAGTCATTGCATGCGATAAAATAAAAAGTCCGAAAAGATTGATTTCTCTCCGGACCCTTTGACTGAGGCGCTTTGCGCCGACTAAATCGCTAGCGATGACTGAACGACGTAGTCGTGACAAAGACGAAGTCGACTAAGGCGCTCCGCGCCGACCCTTTGACTAAGGCGCTCCGCGCAGACTAAATCGCGTAGCGATGACTAAGTTGCGAAGCAACGACTCTTTGACTAAGGCGCTCCGCGCCGACTAAGCTATAACCACCGCTCTCCCCGCATCCACATCCTGCTCCACCGTCTTGTACTTCACATCTTCTTTGATGCTTCCGTCAATGTATTGAACAGTCACGCGTTGGTTGCGGTCGGCGATTTTGATTGCTTGGCGAGGTGCCGCGCGTTCTACCGATGGGGTAGATGGATCGTGGTATTCCTCTTGAGATCCGGCTAGGCCGCCTAGAAGAGAAGAAATGGCATCGTCTTTGCTCATTTGCAATTTGGGTGCTTTCTCTTTGGGTGCTTTGGCAGCGGATTGATTCGTTTGTTGAACCGCTGGAATTTCGGCCTTGATAACAAAGCTGATGGTATCCATGTTCACGCGGGAAACGAAACGTTGGAACAAGTTTACGGATTCGAATTTGTAGATCAATAAAGGATCTTTTTGTTCGAATACGGCGTTTTGAACCGATTGTTTCAAGTCGTCCATCTCGCGTAAGTGCTCTTTCCACTCTTGGTCGATGAGGGATAAGGTGATGAATTTCTCCATCTCTTTTACCACTTCTTTACCTTGTGAAGAGATGGTTTTATCTGCATCTACGACGATACCGGTGGTCATTTGGCCATTGCTGATCGGCACTTGGATGCCAGAGTAGCCGTGTTGTTTCGCTTCTTGTGCCACCTGAATGACTTGAGAGGCGATGAACTCGTTTTTCGACTTGTAGTGTTGCTCTGCAGCGATGAATAATTGTTCCGTTTTTTGGTCATTATTCAATTTATTGAACGCTGAAGCATCGAATGGAGGCTCCATTCCTAATAATTCAATCGTTTTCAATTCGAAATCATCGTAGCTCGTAAACTGTGTCGAGATGTCGCGGCACACGTCGAAGAGGATGTTGATGATATCCAGTGATAGGCGCTCGCCTAAAAGGGCGTTTTGGCGACGTTTGTAGATGGCGTTACGTTGGTAGTTCATCACGTCATCGTATTCTAATAGACGTTTACGAATGCCAAAGTTATTTTCCTCCACCTTCTTCTGTGCTCTCTCAATCGACGAGGTAATCATCGAGTGTTGGATTACTTCGCCTTCTTCCATGCCCAGACGGTCCATCACTTTCGCAATACGGTCTGATCCGAAAAGACGCATCAAGTTATCCTCTAGGGAAACGAAGAATTGTGACGATCCCACATCCCCTTGACGACCGGCACGACCACGTAACTGGCGATCGACGCGACGTGATTCGTGGCGTTCAGTACCGATGATCGCTAGACCACCTGCCGCCTTCGACTCAGGGCTTAATTTAATATCGGTTCCACGACCTGCCATGTTAGTGGCGATGGTTACTTTGCCAGACTGACCCGCTTCTGCGACGATTTCTGCCTCGCGCGCGTGTTGTTTGGCATTCAATACATTGTGTTGAATCTTACGAATCGTCAATAGGCGACTTAATAATTCCGAGTTCTCCACTGAAGTCGTACCTACTAATACCGGACGTCCGGCAGCGACTAATTCTTGGATTTCCTCCGCTACTGCGTTATACTTTTCGCGCACCGTGCGGTACACTTTATCTTCGTGGTCATTACGTTGGATGACACGGTTCGTAGGAATTGAAACAACATCTAACTTGTAGATAGTCCAAAACTCGCCCGCTTCTGTCTCCGCCGTTCCCGTCATACCGCCTAATTTGTGGTACATACGGAAATAGTTTTGGAGGGTAACCGTGGCATAGGTTTGGGATGCATCTTCTACATTCACCCCTTCTTTCGCCTCAATCGCCTGGTGTAAGCCATCCGAATAGCGGCGGCCTTCCATCACACGACCCGTTTGCTCATCCACGATCTTCACCTTGCCATCTACGATGATGTACTCCGTGTCCTTCTCGAATAAAGTATAGGCCTTTAACAACTGGCTCACCGTGTGAATACGGGATGCTTTCTCGTTATACTCTTGGATCAATTGCTCTTTTGCGGCAAGACGATCCGCATCTGCTAAATCCTTGTTTTGCTCGATGCGGTTTAAGTCGATCGAAAGATCTGGTAAAACGAAGAAGTTCGGATTTTCGGTGTTTCCACTCATGAATTCCAAGCCTTTCTCGGTCAACTCTACCTGGTTGTTTTTCTCCTCGATCGTAAACAAAAGTGGAGCTACTGCCTCAGGCATTAACTTTTGATTATCTGCTAAAAAGGTGCTTTCCGTCTCGTTCATCAATTGCTTGATGCCATTTTCAGAAAGGAACTTGATCAAAGGCTTCGACTTAGGTAGACCTTTATACGCACGATACAGCGCTAAACCACCCTCTTTCTTATCGCCTGCAGCGATGAGTTTCTTCGCTTCTACTAAGAAGTTTTGAACGATTTGCTTTTGTGCGTCCACTAGTTTGTGGATACGCGGTTGGAAGGTTTCGAACTCTTGTTCGTCGCCTTTAGGAATCGGTCCAGAGATAATTAATGGCGTTCTTGCGTCATCAATTAACACGGAATCGACCTCATCGACCATCGCGAAATGGTGCGGTCTTTGGACTTGATCCTCTAAACTACGCGCCATGTTATCGCGCAAGTAATCAAAGCCAAATTCATTGTTCGTACCATACGTAATATCTGCCCAATAGGCGGCACGACGCTCATCTGTATTCGGCTCGTGCTTATCAATGCAATCCACTTTTAATCCGTGGAATTCAAATAAAGGAGCATTCCATTCGGAGTCACGTTTCGCTAAGTAATCATTCACCGTTACTAAGTGAACCCCGCGACCCGCTAAGGCATTTAAATAGGATGGAAGCGTCGAAACGAGTGTTTTTCCTTCACCCGTGCCCATCTCAGAAATCTTTCCTTGGTGTAAAACGATACCCCCGATCAGCTGCACATCATAGTGCACCATGTCCCAGGTAATCTCATTTCCAGCTGCTAACCATTGATTTTTCCATACCGCTTTATCTCCCTCAATTACCACATTCTTCTTCTTGGAAGCAATGAATTTATCCTCTACCGTAGCGGTAACCACTAATTGCTTATTCTCCGTGAAACGACGCGCGGTTTCCTTTACCACGGCGAAAGCCTCCGGTAAGATTTCCATCAGTACGACCTCTAAACGGGAATTGCGTTCTAATTGTAAGGCATCGATTTCTTGGAAAAAACGGTCTTTTGCGTCTACGTCCTCTGTTTCTTCTGCTGAGTTATGTAAGGAGGTGATTTGAGAATCTATATCGTGTAAAAAAGCGGCAATGCGCGATTTGAATTCTGCTGTTTTACCGCGCAAATCGTCATCTGATAAGCTAGCTAATGAAGCATACTCTTTTTTTATACTCTCAACGATCGGCATCAACGCTTTAATGTCGCGCTCTGATTTCGTGCCAAAAATTTTCGTTACCGATTTACTGATGAATGAAATCATTGTAATAATCTATGCTTTCTAGGCGTTTGTAAAAATGAACAGGCAATTTACCAATTTGAATTTTTATCCTTACTATAATCGATAAATTAATACCAAAAAAATATAAGAATCCGTACAAAATCACTTGATTTGTAAATTAAAGTCTTTAACAATATGTCTAACGTTCCAGTTCCACCGCGCAGAGCTCCTCGCAAAAAATTGAAAATGCCTCTTTTTGGAGGTATGGGTGGTGGCGCATCGGCGGATTCATCAGCAAACAGAGACGATTTTTTTGGCAAAAACTTTGGTTCCATCCTCATTGCTATGACAGGAATCGCCTTCGCGGCGCAGATTTTTTTGCCCAATATTTGGTCCGAAAAAGTATACAACGAAGCAGATGAAATTACCGAGATGGCTTGGAATGGTTCCATTAGAAAGAAATACGCAGACGCAAAAAATAGGAGTGAAATTCATTATTACTTGGTAATAAAAGAAGCAAAAGGTCAAAAAAAGGTGGTGGACTTAGTCGAGGCTGACCCCGTTTTCTTTGATCAAGTGGCCGTGCCACAACGGGTAACAAAATCAGCGAACTCCTTAGATGTGCGTGTAAAGCGCTTTTCAAAGCCGGATACGACGTTGCGAATAAAATTCAATCCATCCTAATATGCCCATTTGGAATCCCAACAATGTGAGTCATTTACTAGCTAGAACACTCTTTGGGTATTCTAAGAATGATTTATCTGTTGCTCAAGGCTTTGGGACTTTTTCCGATCTATTGGATTTAGCCGTTTTAAAAGATAATCCAGTTCCTTCAGCGCCGAATACTTGGGTAAATACTGTTCCCGCTGGGACTCAGCTAAGTTCAGGCGAAGCAGGAACTTGGTACCGCGAATTCAACTATTGGTGGTTTAATTTGA
>CAJCBY010000329.1 GCA_903960725.1 uncultured Cytophagaceae bacterium
CTGCAATTGAGCTAATCGAACCTGCCTAGAAAGAGGCGGTGCATTCGAATGGGGAGAAATAAAATCAAGCTCTTGATAAATTTCCGATGGTGCTACAAACTGTGGAATCAATGGAATATTTGCAAAAGCAAAAATCAAACCTGTATTCCCTTTCGTTAAATCAAAATTAAACTTCAGTTGGTTTTTATCCAGCAAACAACATTTAGCCCTTGATAGATGCGCTTGTGATGGAGTTTCACAACATGACGCCGCTTGGGAAAAAGTGGACTTCTTCGCCCCTGTAAAAACACACGTTTCTTCAGTCCACGCAATCCCAAGGCTACCGATTAAGATCCAGGTAGCGAGAAAAAGAGACGTGAAGCTTCGGACAAAGAATTTCATACCACGAAATTAAGGACAATTCGTTAATTTGCTTTATGTTTCAGCGATTTATCTTCTTTTTACTACTCAGTGCTAGTCTGCCAATACAAGCGCAAACGTATCGCTACTTAATTTTATTTAAAGATAAAGCTGCTAACACCTTTACAGTAAACAATCCAAGCACTTTCTTAAGTTCCAAAAGCCTCGAACGTCGCAGAAAAAACCGTATTTCGATCAATACGCAAGATCTTCCTGTCAGTCAAACTTACCTCAACCAAGTAAAAGCCACAGGCGCTAACATACTATTTCCATTAAAATGGATCAATGGGGCGCTGATTACACAAAAACCGAGTGAACTGAAGAAAACCCTCGCACTTAACTGCATCAAAGGCCTTTATTGGAATTTTCCGGCTGATTCAAGTTCCGCAAATCAAATTCAAAGTGGGATTCAAGCTAATTCAAATAACCTAGATTATGGAAATTCAATTACGCAGATTACACAGTTAGGAATCGATCAAATGCACACAAAAGGCATTCGAGGCGATGGCATACTTATTACCCTCCTAGACGATGGATTTAGAAATGCGAATACCGTATCCTACCTTCAAAATGTAGTCAAAGAGAAGAGAATCCTAGCGACACTAACGACAGATCCTACCCTAAACTCTGTTTATACAGCTGGAGGCCACGGCACGAATGTCCTCTCAACCATTGCGGGGTATGAACCTGGGAAATTAATTGGGGCCGCCTACCAAGCCTCTTTCGCCCTTGCTCAAACGGAGGAAAGTAGTCACGAATTAATCGTAGAAGAAGCCAATTGGCTGAGAGGGGCAGAATGGGCAGATAGCTTAGGAACTGATATCCTCAACTCCTCACTAGGCTATTCGACCTTTGATAATCCCGTTCATAACCATACTTACCGCGACATGAACGGCAAAACAACGCTAGTCTCCCTAGCCGCCTCTTGGGCCGCTAGCAAAGGAATTCTATGCACTGTTAGTGCCGGAAATGAAGGGGCTAACTCTTGGAAATACATCACAGCGCCAGCAGATGCGGATTCAATACTAACGGTAGGATCAGTGAGTGCTTTAGGCGGCGTATCACCCTTTAGTTCGCAAGGACCCAGCTTCGATGGAAGAGTGAAGCCGGATGTAGTTGCCCTGGGATCTTCCACCACCGTAGGGTTCGTCGACGGACGAATTGGTCTATCTAATGGAACCTCCTTCTCTGCCCCATTGATAGCAGGACTTGCCGCTGGACTTTTCCAAAAATTCCCTACCCATACCGCACAACAAATTAGAAATGCCCTGCTAAAATCAGGATCTCAATTTGCTAAAACCGACCTATTTCTCGGTTTTGGCATCCCAAACTTCGACAAAGCAAGTGCAGCAATGGAACTTATCTTAGGCAGTGAAGAAGAGAGCACTAAACTCAACATTTATCCTAATCCCATCAGTCCAGGCAGCCCATTACATATTTCCATGCCATTTACTGCTGCAAAAGTAGACGTTTTAAATAGCCTAGGTGTTGTGATCCATTCCTTCCAACTAGATCAAGCAGAATCAACAATTTACCTTGGACCCTTCGTTTCTGGAAAATATTATTTTAGATTTACCACAGAATCAACCTCTATTACCAAATCTGTCCTATTACGATGAAAACACGCTTTCTTTCACTTGATATCCTCCGAGGAATCACGCTTGCGGGTATGATTTTAGTCAACAATAATGGCAATGGCGATTTTACCTACGGCCCCTTGTTACACGCTCAATGGAATGGTTTTACACCTACGGATCTCGTTTTCCCTAGTTTTCTTTTCATGGTGGGAGTAGCCATGCGATTTTCATTCAAGGCCTTTAATTATGAATTGACGCCGTCCGTTCGAAATAAAATCTTAAAGCGAACCTTATATTTATTCTTAATTAATTACTTTGTTTTTTACTTCCCATTCACCGATTTCTCGTTTGAAAAACTACGTTTTCTAAACGTTTTACCCCGGATCGCCCTATCCTATTGTGCTGTCGCCTTTATAACGCTTCAGGTTCCGTCCAAATGGCTCTCCTGGATCAATGCGGGTGTTTTATTGTCATTCTGGGGAATTATGTATGCCTTTGGCGATGCAGGTTTATGGATGGATATTAGTCATAATGCAGTCAGGAAACTAGATTTATTCTTATTCGGAGAATCGCATTTGTACCATGGAAATGTGGTGAATGGCGTCCGAATCGCCTTCGACCCGGAAGGTTTTCTGAGTACCTTACCAGCGATTTCTACCTGCCTTTTTGGCTACCAAGTAAGTCTATATTTAGAAAATCAGGCCAAAGAAGGAAAGTCCGCCTTACTCGGCCTTCTTGGCTGGGGCGCGGCATTGATTTTAGTGGCTGTCATCTGGGATCAAGCATTCCCTATCAACAAAAAGCTTTGGACAAGCTCTTTCGTCCTCGTCTGTGCAGGCATTGACTTTATACTGATCGGACTATTAAACTGGTGGATTGAAACGAAAGAACGCCATTTCGGTAATACATTTTTTCTGGTTTTGGGAACAAATTCCATCCTTGCCTACGGTATTTCTGAGATCATTGCCATCCAATTAGGTAATTTCCAAATTCAAGACAAATCGGCTAGCGAATGGCTGTATTGGCATATTTTCGAACCCATCTTTGGCAAATACAATGGCTCATTGGCCTACGCAATTGCTTTCGTGATGGTTTGCTGGAGTTTGTGTTGGGTGTTTTGGAGGAAGAAGTGGTTTCTCAAGGTTTAATTTTAATTATATTCTAAAATCGTGCTGCGCAATGATTTTGTGAATCTAATTAAAATTAAATCTTTCGATTCTTATTATTGAGCAAGTTTTGATTACGTTAGATCTGAATCTATGATAGATTCAAAGAGCAAGCGATTTAAAATCTGAAGGCTGTTTTAATTTGGGGATTTTAGAAATTATGACGTAGACCAATTTGAAAATCCCCAAACTAAATGGCCTCAGATTTATAAAGCAGCGCTGCCCCAAAAACCCCAGCCGAATCCCCTAACTTGGGCTTCACTATCGGTGTCAGGACTTCCCCAGAATTGAAAATGTATTTCTTGATTCGTTCGATTCCCTCTGAATAAAGTAAATCGATATTGCCTACGCCACCGCCTATGACAATGACTTGAGGGTCTAACACATTAATTAGTGTCGAAACGGCACGGCCGAAATTTTCTAACATGCGATCGATGGTTGCAGAGGCATGAGCGTCTGATTCGGCTAGATGAGCTTGTAGGATTTGTGGCATGCGGAGTTTTTGACCTGAAATAGAAAAATAAAATTCCTCCAATGCAGGACCTGAGATGACATGTTCCACACAGCCTGATTTGCCGCAATAGCAGGCTTTACCGCCTTCTTCTAAGATATTATGTCCCCATTCGCCACCGATTCCGTGTAGGCCATTAATTACTTGACCGTGAACGACTAAGCCGCCACCCACACCGGTTCCCATGATGATCCCAAAAACGACCTCGGCCTTAGGATTTACATCCTGAACAGCTCCCATCAAGGTTTCTGCCAAGGCAAAACAATTTGCATCATTCGCGAGACGGACTTCTACGCCTAAAGCTTTCGTTAAATCAGCGGCCATCGCACGACCATTCATGGAGGTCGTGTTACAGTTTTTCATGGTTTGAGTGGCTGGATTCAAGACACCAGGCGTGGCGAATCCAATATGGGACGGTGAAACCCCTAATTGTTCTGAAACGCGAGAAACTAAACGAGCGACTTGGGAAATGATGTGTTCATAGCCTTTGGAGGCTTCTGTATCAATGCGTTCTCGAGCAATGACTTGCGTAACATCGGAGGCAGACAAGACGGCACATTCGATTTTGGTTCCCCCTAAATCGATGCCCCATAAATAGGATTTTTCCATAGGTTTAGCGACGGTTGTCGTTGTTCTCAAAAATACTTAAATAACTCAAATAACGGCTATGTGCGATATCTCCAGCCTCAAATGCTTTCAAAACGGCACAAGCCGGCTCCGAAATATGCAAGCAATTATTGAATTTACATTCGCCTATCAGCGCACGCATTTCGGGAAAATAATGGGATAATTCTTCTTTCTCTATTTCCATGACCCCTAATTCATTGATGCCCGGGCTATCAATCAAATAGGTTTCTGGACCTAATTCCCACATGGTGGAATAGGTGGTTGTATGCACCCCTTTTTGGGCAAAATCAGATATTTCCTTCACTTTGATATTCAAATGGGGAGATACCAAATTCAATAAACTGGATTTACCCACACCAGAATGACCCGCTAAAAGCGATATCTTTCCGGCAAACATCGCTCTAAATTCATCGACACCTTGGCTACGCGGAATAGAGGTAAACAATATGCCATAGCCTAATTCTTGGTAGAGCGCTGCGTATTCGAAGATTTGGTCCTCTTCCTCCTCATTCAATAAATCCATCTTGTTAAAAACGATGGTGACGGGGATTCGAAATGCTTCGGCAGTAACTAAAAAACGGTCTAAGAAACCCAACGAGGTCTTAGGGGATTTCAAAGTCATCACGAAGATGGCTTGATCCACATTTGCAGCCATTAACTGGCCCTGACCCGTTTTGTGAACCGATTTTCGAATGATATAATTCGTACGCGGGATAATTTCTTCAATGACAACCGTCTCGTTTGCTTCGTCCTCCACCGCATAAATGACGCGGTCGCCCACGGTAACGGGATTGGAAGTTTTGGGACCTTTCAACTTAAATTTTCCTTTCAAGCGACCCTTAAATACCTTTCCAGACTCGGAACGAATTTCGTACCAAGAACCAGTTGAACGCATAATTAAGCCCTTATTTCCTTCCATTGATTGCTAAATTACGCACAAATTGGTTGATTCTTTCGGTCGCACCCGATTGCAATTGAACAAAGGCGCGCGATTGCACTTGCTTATTCACAAAAACATCGTCGACATCGTAAATCACGCGCATCGCCTGATCTAATGCTTCCGTATTGGCTATTGGAAAAGCAAGTCCTAGTTCAATTAGATCTCTCGCCTCCCGGAATTTCAAGTAATTTTTATTGCCAAAAAACACCGTCGGCCCAAAGACCGCCGCCTCCAAGGTATTGTGCAATCCATCACCAAAAGCCCCACCAACATAGGCAAACGAAGCTCCGCGGTATAAATTTGCTAATCGACCTACCTCATTTACGAAAAGTACGTCGGCCTTTTCGCGCACCGGACCTTTGGAATAAGAAACAGTCAATTCTATCTTCTCTTCCCAAGTTTTCAATTCCTCTGTATGAATTTCATGCGGCGCAATAATCCATTTAAAAGGATATTTCTTCGAATTAATGAGCGGAATTAACAAATCCATATCGGCCTGCCAGGCAGAACCCACCACCATAAATTCGGTATTGTCTAAAAATTGTGTCATTAAATCCCAAGAAACAGGATTTCGCAAGGTATCTAGCACACGATCAAATCGGGTATCCCCCGCCACCGTCACATTCGTACGATTCAACAAATCTGCTGATGACTGATCTTGAACAAATAAATGCGTAAAACAGTCCAATAAACGACGGTAAAAACCACCGTACCATTGAAAAAATACTTGATTAGGGCGAAATATCGCTGAAACTAAAATCGTAGGAACAGCGCGCTTTTTTAAACCTGTTAAATAATAATGCCAAAATTCATACTTCACAAAAACCGCCAGCGAAGGCTTCACTAAATCCAAGAAACGCGCGCTGTTAAAATAACCATCCAAAGGCAAATAGCTGACATAATCTGCCCCTGTATAGTTTTTACGAACCTCATATCCAGAGGGGGAGAAAAATGTAACTAACACAAAATGGTCAGGATTTTCCTTTTTATACGCTTCAATAATGGGTCTCCCTTGCTCAAATTCCCCCATGGAGGCAGTGTGAAACCAGGCCACGGGCTTGTCGTTCGATTTAAAATGCTGATCGAGACCCGCCCAAACCTGCTTTTGGCCCTCATTCATCAACGCAGCTTTAGTTTGAAACAAAGCGGCGAAACGAATAAGACCCCGATATAAAAACAAGAGAAAAGAATAGAGGCAAACCCTCATTTTTTACTAAATTTGATGTTGAAACGTTAAAATTACGAAAAAGGCAGGTGAATATGAATTGGATACCCTTGACTGACGAGAAACAACTGGCAGAAATTGTGGAAACCTCCCAGCAAAAACCGGTAGTTATTTTCAAACACAGTACCCGTTGCTCCATCTCTTCTACTGCATTAAATCGCTTTGAAAGAGCTTGGGATTCAGAAAATACTCCTGCATATTATTTAGATTTAATCGCATACAGGCCTATTTCAGGCCAAATTGCTGAACAATTCGCTGTGGAGCACCAATCCCCCCAAGTACTCGTAATTGATAAAGGAGCTTGTCCTTATTCTGCTACGCACTGGGATATTTCCGTGGACGAAATTAAACCTTACCTACATGGCTAGATTTTTTTTCTTATGGATGATTTTAGGGATACCCTTTTTAGGAATGGGCCAAAGAAAATCAGCTACACCCCAGAAAAAAGCCAGTAGCACACAAAACTCATCCTGGGGAATTGGGGTAAATACGAATACAAATTCAGGTCTTTTGGGTGGATTTAGTTTTTTAAAGACTTTCCCTAATCGTTCTTTCGTCAATATTGATTTCACTAATACGAAGGATTACCGCGAATTCGACTCCCCATTTTCCTACAATGGCAGAAACTATGTGGAAGGAAAATTGAACTACCTAATCAACTTCCGACCTGAATATGGACGACAATGGTCCTTATTAAAACAAGCCAGTGAAGGAGGAACCAGTTTAAATGGTCGAATTGCGACCGGGCCCACGATCGGTATTCAAAAACCTTACATGGTAGAAATAACCTACACGGATCCTGGCTCAGGTCGTCCTACCTCTAAAACGGGCACGGTTCCTATGGCTAGAGCTTTAGATAATACCTACAGCAAATCCATCATTAACGGTGAAGGAAGCTTTTTTGATGGAATATCTCAGGCCAAATTTATCCCCGGATGGCACCTAAAAACAGCTTTGGAGTTTAAATTTGAAACACTGAAGCAAAGTTATTTGGCGGTAGAAACGGGTTTTATTATTGATTATTTTAGCCAGCCAGTAGAAATTTTAAACCAAACAACCCCTCGCTCTGTTTATACGACGGGTTATGTGACCTTTTTCTTTGGAAAAAGTAAATAGAAAAATAATGATTGAATTACCTCAAGTAAGTCCTGCCGCTAATACCCGCAAACCAGACTGGTTGCGCGTTAAATTGCCTATCGGTGAAAAATTCACAAACGTTCGTAAAATCGTTGATGAACACAAATTGCACACGATTTGCCAGTCAGGAAATTGCCCTAACATGGGAGAATGCTGGGGAGAGGGCACGGCCACTTTCATGATTTTAGGTAATGTCTGCACGCGCTCCTGCACCTTCTGCGCCGTTGCAACCGGACGTCCTGCCGAATACGACGAGGACGAACCGCGGCGCGTGGCTGATGCCATCAAGTTAATGCAGGTAAAACACGCTGTAATCACTTCGGTGAACCGCGACGAATTGAAAGATAAAGGAGCAGAAATCTGGTACCAAACCGTTCGCGCGGTGAAAGAAACCACCCCAGCGACTACTATAGAAACGTTAATTCCAGATGTAAAAGCGAATTGGGATGCCCTCATTCGAATGATCGAAGGTGGTCAAGAAGTAGTTTCACACAATATGGAAACGGTTGAACGTTTGTACCGTTACGTTCGTCCCCAAGCGAAATATGTACGCAGTTTAGAGCAAATTAAGCGGACGAAAGAGTTCGGCAAA
>CAJCBY010000330.1 GCA_903960725.1 uncultured Cytophagaceae bacterium
TCAAAAAGTCGACTCATCCCAGGTCATTCAGCAAGAGAAACAGATTCTATTAGTTGTAGAAGATCATGCGGAGATGCGCGCCTTTATACGGGAGATTTTTGAGGGATCCTTCCAGGTGATTGAGGCAGATCGAGGGGAGACTGGATTGGAAATGGCTTTGACTTATTTGCCTGATGTAGTAATTACAGATTGGATGATGCCGGGAATGTCAGGAGTGAATTTGTGCAAGGAGATTCGAAAAAATTCAAAAACGAGTCATATACCTTTGGTTATATTAACTTCAAAAAGTTCTCAGGAAAGTCAAATCGAAGGAATGCAATCCGGTGCAGATGATTTTATCTCTAAACCATTCCATGCGGATATTTTGGAATTAAGAGTGGCTAAATTATTAGAGGCAAAAGAACGAATGCGCAAGAGCTGGCAAGAATCTGTCATGAATCAAGACCTACAAAAGGCCCCTATTTTTGAAGATGAATTCCTTTCCAAGGCCACCCAACTAGTCATTGAGCACTTAGATGAAGCAGATTTCGATGTAGAGCACCTGGAGCAGGCTATGGACATGAGTAAGATGCAACTCTACCGTAAATTGAAAATGTTAACCTCGCTAGCTGGAAATGAGTTCATTCGTTCTATTCGTTTGCAGCAAGCTCGAATTTTATTAGAGAAAGGATCCTTAAATGTATCTGAAGTGGCTTACCAGGTAGGCTTTAATGACCCGGCCTATTTTACCAGAGCCTTCAAAAAACAATACGGTTATTCACCCAAAACGTTCATTTCAAAAAAATAATATGCGCAAATTATCCCTTGTTCTTGTCTGCGGTTTCTTGGTTTCTTGGGGCTTTTTAGCTCACAAAACGCTTCAACAGCTTGCTATTTATCCCTTGCCTACGGATTTAGGTTTGTTTTTCTATGCAAATCAGGATTACATCGTAGAGCAATCCATTCGCCCTGACGTGCGCCGTAAAGACGATAAGACGGAGGATTCGAAGCATTATCTCGATATGGATGCGGCCGTTTTTGGTCCAAATTACCGAACAGATATTCCCCATGATTTCAAACAAGCGGTGGCTAAATATTCGTTCGACAGTTTACGTAAGGAAGGTCTAGTTCCCTGGGAAGTAACTCGGGTATATAGTCGTTTAGTAAATGCCTTTAAAAAGGAGATGCGGGATTCAGTCTTGTTTTATGCGGCAGATTTAGGTCATTATGTGGCAGATGCGCACGTTCCATTACATACGACGAAGAACCATGATGGTCAATTAACGAATCAAAAGGGGATGCACGTGCTTTGGGAATCCCTTGTTCCGGAAGCGCAATTGAAGAATTATACTTTATTCTACCCAAAAGTGCCGGAATACATTGCTAAACCGCAGGATTTTATATTCCAGATTTTGTTAGAATCACACGCGATGCTACCGGAAATGTTTAAAGCTGAAACCGAGGTTCGTCAGGCATTAGGAGAAGATAAATCGTTTAAAATGGTAGAGCGTTATGGGAAAATGCAGCGCTATTACACGGATGAGTTTATTCAGACTTATGGAGATAAATTAGGGTCATCTATTCCTAATCGAATGATTCAATCATCACATCGGGTGGCGTCTTTCTGGTATTCGGCATGGAAGGATGCGGGTTCACCCGTGTGGGTTGCAAAGGAAATCAGTGCAGATAAGAAGGCGGCTTTTGAGGCTGAAAAAGCGATTTGGAGGTCGAATACCTTAATTTCGACGGGTCAATTGATCTCTTTACACAAGAAATAAATGCAGCAAATTTTAGTTCTTTCTGATACGCATTCCTATTTGGATCCTCGTTTGATTCCACATGTAGAAGCCTGTGATCAGATTTGGCATGGGGGGGACTGGGGATCGGTGGCGGTGGCTGATTCGTTGATGGGTTTTGGGAAGCCCGTTTATGGGGTGTATGGAAATATCGATGACCGGACGATTCGAAATATGTTTCCCAAAATCGCTCGCTTCACCTGCGAGCAAGTAACTGTCGCCATGACGCATATCGCTGGAGCGCCCTCGTCCTATAAACCCGATGCATTAGAGACGTTTTCAATGGGAATTCCGATGATTTTTGTCTGCGGACATTCCCACATTTTGCAAGTAAAAAGGGATCAAAATCGCAACCAGATGTTGTTTTTGAATCCGGGAGCGGCAGGACAACACGGATTTCACTCCGAACAAACAGCGCTACAATTTAAGATAGACGGAAAACGAATCTTTGATATGGAGCTGATTCAAATGCCCCGCATTCACACAAAAATTAAGTAGTCTGGAAGGATTGAATATTTTCGAATACGCTTCCTTTCTGGTAGGACTTTAAGATCCAGCCACCACCTACGACATCATCGCCTTCATAAAATACAGCGGCTTGACCAGGTGCGATTCCAGAAACGTCGAAGGCAAAATCGACTTTAATGCGATCTCCTTGTTGCTCTACATGTCCAGCAGTTCCCGCATCTTTGTAGCGCACTTTTGTTACGGTTTCAATACCTTCCGCAGGAATAGAAGCATATTTCTGTAGATTCAATTGTCCTACCCACATGCCGGTACGGTTTAAATCTTCTACTTTACCGATCACGACTTCGTTTGTCTCTTTGCGTATTTCAATCACAAAGGCTGGATAGCCGAAAGCTTTTCCTAAGCCCTTTCTTTGGCCTACGGTGTAGAAGGGATAACCCTCGTGTTTACCGATGATTTTTCCTTCCGTATCGATGAAATTACCTCCTTTAACTTGCTCTTCTAATTCAGGAACCCGTCTTTTTAGGAATCCACGGTAATCGTTATCCGGTACAAAACAGATCTCATAGCTCTCTGATTTATTGACTAAATCCACAAATCCGCGCTCTGTAGCCATCTCGCGAATCCGGGCCTTCGTTAAGTGACCTAGCGGTAAAATAGTTCGTGCCAGGCTATCCTGAGAAACGCCCCAAAGCACATAACTCTGGTCCTTCAAAACGTCTACGCCTTTGGAAATAATATGACGACCATTCTCTTGACGAATCTGAGCATAGTGGCCGGTTGCAATAAATTCACAGCCTAATTGATCTGCGCGGCGTAACAATGCATCCCATTTAATGTGGGTATTGCACATGACACAGGGATTAGGCGTGCGACCTTCGATGTATTCATTCGTGAAGTAATCGATGACAGAATCACCAAATTCTTCTCTGATATCTAGTATGTAATGGGGAAAACCAAGCGAAACGGCAATGTGACGGGCATCATTGATGGAATCCAAAGAACAACATCCTGTTTCCTTTTTATCGCCACCTGAGCTCGCGTAATCCCATGTTTTCATGGTCATACCGATCACCTCGTAACCTTGTTCGTGTAGTAAAACAGCTGCGACCGAGCTGTCAATTCCGCCGCTCATAGCGACTAAGACGCGTCCTTTTTTCTTCATATTTACTGCTCAGGTTCAATGCCTGACGAAATTATGCCGCAAGTTACGGCTAATCTTTGTAAATACGTGCACAAAGCGTATTTTTGCTCTACTATACAAAAGCCGTCTATGTTAAAAACGAAAGTGAAAGTCAGTTCGATTGAAAATCTCTCAGATGCGCGCTATTGTGCGGGAATGGGAGTCGAGTGGTTGGGTTTCCCGTTAGCGATGCCTGTGGAGAAATTGGTGGAGATTCGGAACTGGTTAGCAGGCGTTCAGATCGTAGGCGAGTGTATAGGATTAAAACCGGAGGAAATAAAGGCGCTAGTGGCCTCGCATCAACCTGATGCTATAGAGATTGATTCGAAAGTCAATCTTGTGTTGATTCAAGACATTGCATTACCTAAAATTTTGCGTGTAAACATCGATACGGATAATTTGCCCTCATTATTTGCCTCTGCGGCACCTTATGTGAGTCATTTTTTATTGATAGGGGATGGACCAGAATCGCTTCAAGGAATGGAATCTTCGATTGAGATTTGGGCGGCACAGTATCCAATCATTTTAGGTTTAGAGATACCAGAGGATGATTTAACGGAGTGGGTAGAGCAAACCTCCATTCAGGGGATTGGTTTAACCGCAGGAAAAGAAGACCGTCCCGGTTTTCGCGATTTTTCTGATTTAATGAGTATCTTGGAAAAATTAGAGATAGACTAAACATGCTAACAAAAATAAAAGATAAATACGCCCAAGCAAAGGCATTTGTTCTAGCGAAGTTTACTGCCTTCGGATTGTTATTGTTAGCCGGATTTAAGAAGGTGGTAGGGGAGCGATTATACAGTATATGTCTAGGATATGCTGTTTTAGGCCAAGTATTTGTTCAAACACAAGGCCGCAAACTGCAGGCATTTTATGATTCCAAAGTAGATAAAACATCCCCTTATTATAAGCCAGTCGTACGTATTTATCGCGTATTCTTCAAAACTTCTCTGTTCGTTCTGATCTACCTATTTGTAGTCGAAACTAATTTCTTCTTTTTAACGGGGGAAATGCCCAGCGTAGACGATTTGCAGAATCCTAAACTTTCGCAAGCCTCAGAGATTTATTCGGCTGATGGAGTTATGTTAGGGAAGTTTTTTGCGGAGAATAGAACGCCGATACGGGATTTTAAGCAGATTTCTCCTTACCTCGTGAAAGCCTTAGTGGCCACAGAAGATGCGCGTTTTTACCAGCATACAGGTATTGATTTTCAAGCTTGGGCTGGGGTTATAATGGGTATCGTGAAAGGGGGCGATCGCGGGGGTGGAAGTACCATTTCTCAGCAGTTAGCGAAGAATTTGTTTAAGACGCGGACGAAGAAAGGATTCGCTAAAACGGGTATTTTGGGCTATATACCCGGTTTGAATAAATTGATTTATAAATCCAAAGAATGGGTCACTGCTATCAAGTTAGAACGTTTTTATACGAAGGATGAGATTATTCTTTGGTATTTGAACACAGTGGACTACGGAAATAATGCCTATGGAATTAAGGTAGCTTCTAAAGCTTATTTTAACACCACTCCGGATAGTTTGAATATTCAAGAGGCCGCTATTTTAGTCGGCTTACAGAAAGCAACGACTACCTATAATCCGAAGCGGTATATTGGAAAACCTTTGGCAGAAAACAAAGCATGGAAACGTAGAAATGTCGTTTTAGCCCAAATGGTTAAAGCTGGTTATTTGCGTAAAGTTGATTTCGATTCGTTAGCGGTATTGCCTATCGAATTGCATGAAAATGAGGAATCCCCTTACGATGGTACCGGGAATTACTTCAAGGTTGCCGTAGCGAAATACCTAAATGAATGGGCAGAGAAGAACGATATCGAATTAGATTTGTACCGAGATGGATTGAAAATTGTCACCACGATTGATTCCAAAATGCAGATTTACGCGGAGGAATCAGTCGAAGAGGGGATGCGATCTACCCAAAAAACCTTTGATAACCATTGGTCAAATCAAAATCCTTGGGTAGGTGAAAGTGGCAAAGAAATCCCCGGATTCATTGATACCGTTGCTAAACGAACAGAATATTACAAATATTTAGCGGCTCGATTCCCTAAAAGCCCTGATTCCATCAAGCATTACATGAAAGATGTGAAGCGTGAAATGTGGGTTTATTCCCGCAATTCAATGGGCGAGGAAAAGCGTACGATGAGTTCGTATGACTCCATTCAATACTATAAAAAGTTTCTACAAGCCGGGATGATGACCATGGATCCTTACACCGGTCACATTAAAGCGTGGGTAGGCGGATTAGATTTCAAGTATTTTAAATATGATCACGTAAAGCAGGGCCGTCGTCAACCAGGCTCCACCTTTAAGCCATTTGTGTATACGGCGGCGATTGATGGACCGAAGGATTTGTCCCCATGCTACACGATGAAAGATGAATCATTCCAAGTGGAAGTGGAGAATGAGAAGGGTGAAATGGAAATGTGGCGGCCGGGTAATGCTAACGGTAGTTTCTCAGGTAGGGAAATGCCGCTTAAAAGGGCTTTAGCGAGCAGTATTAATTCCATTACGGCTCGACTTACGAATGAAGTGGGTGCTGATACGGTAATGTATTATGCCCAAAAAATGGGTATAAAAAGTCCTCTTCAACCGAAAGCTTCTATTGGTTTAGGGTCATTTGATGTAACCTTGTACGAAATGATAGGTGCTTATTCAGCCTTTATTAATGAAGGGATGCATGTAGAGCCCATGTTAGTGCAAGAGATTAAAGATCAAAACGGCAAAGTATTACAACGTTTTGAGCCTACTATGGAACAAGTTATTCGAAAAGAATCGGCTCAATTAGTGCGATTTATGTTAGAAGGTGTGGTGCATGGAGGCGGAACTGGTAGTTCTTTGTTGTATGGCGAAGGGGATATTTTATTGCCAAAGGATAATCGTTATGCCCATGTTTTTGCCGGTAAAACGGGTACTACCTCTAACCATTCAGATGGTTGGTTTATAGGGATGTCGCATAATTTGATTTCGGGTGTTTGGGTAGGTGGAGATGATCGTTCCATTCACTTTAGGACAGGTGCTTTAGGGGAGGGGTCGAAAACGGCTTTGCCTATTTTTAAGCGCTTTATGATTAAAGTGGTCAAGGATCCGATGTTAGCTCAATACCGACCTCAGGCTTTTGATAAGTTAGATAGACGGGTAGTTAAGAAAGATTTCGATTGTTCGAACGGGAGTGCTGAATTATCGGATTCGTTAGTAGTGTCCGATTCAGAGTTAGATTCCTTAAATGCCTTACTTGATCAATCAGGCGAAGTCACCACAGATTCGTCAGGTTCCCCTCAGTAAAATGGATAAACACGATATTGCAGCCTATTTTCAAGGCTTACAGGATAAGATTTGTGCGGGAATAGCTGCGACAGATGGATTAGCTTCATTTAAAGAAGATAATTGGAAACGGGCTGAAGGTGGTGGTGGAAGAACTCGAGTTATATCTAAAGGCGCCATTTTAGAAAAAGGGGGAGTTAATTTCTCTGCTGTTGAAGGTCCCTTGCATCCTAAGATGGTCACGAGTCTGAATGTGACCGAAGAAGTGGAATTCTTTGCCACAGGAGTTTCCATTGTGATGCACCCTGAGAATCCATGGGTACCTATTATTCACATGAATGTCAGGTATTTTGAGTTGAGCAACGGAGAATTTTGGTTTGGAGGAGGTATTGATCTGACTCCTCATATTATCATTCCAGAGCAGGCAAAGTGGTTTCATGAGCAGTTAAAAGCGGTTTGCGATCGCTTTGATTCTAGCTATTATCCGAAATACAAAAACTGGGCGGACGATTATTTTTATAGTCCTCATCGCGAGGAGACCCGCGGCATAGGTGGGATCTTTTTTGATTACATCAAAGGGGATAAAGAAACGGTTTTTGAGTTTGTTAAAGCCGTGGGTGAATCCTTTGAGCCTATTTATAGTCATTTGATGCGCCTAAATGCGTCGCGTGATTTTACACAAGCAGAGAAAGAATTCCAATACATTCGCCGTGGGCGGTATGTAGAATTCAATTTAGTGCATGATAGGGGAACGAAGTTTGGTTTGGAAACAAATGGACGAACTGAGTCGATTTTAATGAGTTTGCCTCCGATGGCTACTTGGGAATACATGTACGATCCGAATGTTTTTCCGGAAGGCCAAACGACCTTTGATCTGTTGAAAAAAGGAATAGATTGGATATAAAAAAAGGGCTCAGTTTAGATGAGCCCTTTTTCTTTTATTTTGATTCCCAGACAATGTCGATTCCTTTCGGGGTCATCAACAATACCCGAGTGGGAGCGGGTAGCAATACTAAGCGGGCATTGGCAACAGGATCCTCGATCCATTCTACTTCAACCCCTTCTTTTTTACCGATTTCGATTTCGCCATCTGCTGTTTCTACGAATTTCTTCGCTAGATAAGCCGTAGGCAATAATACATCTGATTCTGGACAATGCTTTAAGTGAACCTTCTCAAGGATATCCTCTAATTGATCACCGTATTTTTCGTTGAAATCATCTTCCAAATCATGTAACATCTCTTCTACATCATCATAAGTGTCATCCGAGTAATTTAATTTACTTAATTCTAATCGCTTTTCTAAAATGGCGATCATCGCCTCGTCAATCGTATTCATATAATATTCTTATTTTTTACAAAGATAAGTTCTGAAACGGAGATTCCCTTGGAAATGAAGGGTCAAAACTGATATTTCCTTTTTCAATCGATAGGCCTGACGCAAAATTGTTGGTATATAATTGCCCTGTACCTAATCCCTGCGGTATTTTAATGTCATAATCGCCTGTTAACTGGGCGATAGCTTGTAAGCCGATGTTCGATTCTAAAGCGGACGTAATCCACCAATCTTTCCCTTTTTCGGTTGCCCAGCTTATCCAATCACGCGTTGCTTGAATTCCCCCTAAAAAACTTGGCTTGAGAATGATGTACTCCGGATTGATAAAGGACGCAATGGATTTGTCCTGCATTCCGATTAACTCCTCATCTAAGGCGATGGGAAGAATTTGCTGAGCGACCAGTTTTCGCATTTCTTCTGGCTGACCAGCTTTAATGGGTTGTTCGACGGAATGCAATTCGTAGGCAGCTAGTTTTTCCAATTTGAAAGGCGCATCTGATGCAGAAAAGGCACCATTTGCATCTACGCGTAAAATAAGTTGTTCAGCGGTGAAGCGAGAACGGATGCTTTCGAGGAGTGAAAGTTCGGTGTCAAAATCAATGGCGCCTATCTTAAGTTTTAAACAGGTATAGCCATGAGCTAATTTTTGTTCGATTTGCTCGCGCATGAATTCGGCGGATCCCATCCAAATGAGGCCATTGATGGGGATGAATTGGATTCCACGGGTAAATTCGTTTGAAAAAGGAGCGACTAAATCGTGGTAAGCAGTCTCTAATGCGAATCGAAAGGAGGGTTGTTCGAAAGGAATTTCATTGACCCAATCAGCGATGTCAGATGGCAGCTCTCGCCCTTGAAATGGCTGCAATGCGCGCTCAAAGGCAGCGCTGCAATCATCCGAAAATTCAGGACTTAGGCCTCCTAAGGGTCCTGCCTCGCCTATGCCCCGTCGATTGCCATCGGATAACTCGACGAAATACGACTTTTTTTTCGACAGGACACCTCGGGAGGTACCTGCTTCGAAGTGAAATTGTAGTTCGTGGGGAATAAATCGAAGGCTAATTTTTGACATGATGCAATTTATTATTTTCTATTCGATTTTGTGCCCTCCCGTATTATTTTTAGCTTTAAGGTTATTATATGAAGACTTTAATTACCTTCCTTCCGTCTGTATTTTTTGACTTGATTACCCTTGTCCGGAATAAGCTTTTTGACTGGGGTATTTTAGCATCGTCTTCGTTTGAGAAGCCTCGGATTATTTGTGTGGGTAATCTAGCGGTAGGTGGAACGGGGAAGAGTCCTTTAGTCAGTTATTTAGTCCAAAATTGGCGCGGAGTTGATCGATTAGGCATATTGAGTCGGGGTTACGGACGAAAAACAAAGGGCTTTATCGATGTAAAGGTGGATTCGACGGCGGAAGAGGTGGGTGATGAGCCTTTGGCCTATAAAACCTTATTTCCTGAGCTGCCTGTAGTCGTTTGTGAAAATCGAGTGAAAGGAGTTCAGCAGATGCCAGCGGTGGATGTGTTATTTTTAGATGATGCCTTTCAACATAGGTCGATTAAAGCGTCACTTAATTTAGTTTGCTCCACGTTTTCAAGGCCCTTTTACCAAGATTCCTTATTGCCTCATGGCCGTTTGAGAGAGTCTGCCACTGGAATTTCGAGGGCTGATGCGGTTATTGTTACCCGTTGTCCATCTATTTTAACGAAAGAGCAGAAATCGAATTTTGCGCAGGGTGTATTGAGGAATTCAAAAGAAGAGAAGCCTATTTTTTATACCAGTGTTCGCTATGCAAAGCCGGCAGGACCTAGGGAACATTTGCCCTCAAAATGGTCTTTATTTGCTGGGATTGCGGACCCGAATCCATTTTTTGAGGCAGCGGCCAGATTAGGTTCTATTCAAGAGGAGGTTGTTTATAAAGACCACCATGTATTTACAGATATTGAATTATCAGATTTAGAACTGCAGGCTAAAAGTATGGCTGGCGATGAGGGCTTCTTAACTACACACAAGGATTATGTGCGCTTGCAATCTCATTTAAGGCTGTTGCCTAATTTAGAGAATCATTTATACTATTTACCGATGGAAATGTATTTCATCGATCAGGAAGAACAGTTTTGGGACTGGTTAGGAAAAAACTAAATTTGTAGGGTGAATTATAGACTGTTTTTATTTCTTGTATTATTCGGTATTTCGCCGGCTTTCGCTCAGAGGACACGTCCTACTTTGCAGGCAGCGGGCAATCAAAGTGGCTTTCCTGACCCGATGGCACCAACTAATCCCAATGCCACCAAGACTTTATCGAATGGCAAATCAGGTAGAGCGGCATTAGATGATTCTACGAAGTTGATGTATGGGCCTAAAACCATGTCTTATTTTGTGGAGGAAGATGTGTTAAATGGGAGGGGTGTAAAAAGTTCAGTAGATACGAGTTTGAATTTATTTCACCGTTATTTATTTCAGGAAAGAGCTAGCTTTTTGAGCGCTAATTTAGGAAATGAAGGGACAGCAGTAAGAAATATCTTTGTCAAGCGCCCTGATCAGATAGGCTCTCAATTAGGCTATACAGCTTTTATGTCGTATGCTTTCAAGACCGATGAGGTCAAATATTACCAAACAAAATCCCCTTATTCAGATGTTGAATATTATTTAGGCGCCGGCGGACAGACGCGTTTGAATTTTACTTTTTCACGTAATGTGGATTCTTTGTGGAACATCGGTTTTGAAATTCAGCGGCAGGTTTCAGATAAATTTTTAACGGATCAGAAATTTAAAACGGGGAACCAAACTCTGACAGAACAGTGGGGAGTCATTTTGCAAACTAATTTTAGAACGCGAAATAATCGGTACCGCTTGTTGTCACACTTCAATTATTTTGATCATTTAGTACAAGATCAAGGGGGTATTCAGTTATTAAATGGATTAGATCCCACAACCGCGTTAAAATACACGGATAATGGGGCGCTTTTTTCGAATTCAGGCGCGCAAACAACGGATGCTTTTATCAAATTCCATTTTTACCATGAGTTTATTGGCTTTAAAGGATTGCAATTTTTCCAACGCATTGATGTCGAAAATCGGACGGCTAAATTTAAAGACAAAGACTTTTTAACGAATCTTTCCACGCTCTATTACCCGAAAAATTTCACGCAGCAGACGGATTCTTTGTACAATGAAAACCAATGGCAATCCTATGCGCACCAGACTGGAATTAAGGGTATTTTCCGTGGATTTACGTACCGAACTTATTTTAAACAAAGGTATTGGGATGTGAATAATCCGATGGCTGGCTTACGCAAAAATCGATTAGAGAATTATGTAGGCTTGTTTTTACAGCAAAAATTTAATGATAAAATTGATTTTACAGCTGATGCTGAATACTTACTCGGTTCGGATTACCGCCTACAGGCAAACTTTATTTCTCCCTTTTTTCAGGTAAAGGCAAGTCGGACATCGATCAGTCCATCTGTCGCACAAAATTGGGCTTATAATGCGTCGTTTCGGTGGGATAAATCGTTTGAAAATATCCTTTTTGATGAGCTAACAGGTTCGATTGAACTGAAAAATAAAAACCTCTATTTCCGGCCTACGGCTACCATTCAGCGTATCGCAAAATATGTCTATTTCGATACATTAGTTACCGCAAGACAGACAGCTACAGCTATTGGTGTATTTAGGACGGGTTTTTCTGCTGGTGGAACTTATAAACGATTTGAATGGTCAACCTTAGTCTTAGCGAATACGAAGACGGGACCAGATGTGATTCGAATGCCTAGTTTAGTGGCGAATGCGAATTTTGCGCTGAATGTGCAGTATAAAAAGTTATTGTATATGCAGTTTGGGGTTGATTTACAGCATCAATCCGCTTATTATGCTGACGCCTATATGCCTGTTATGCAACAATATCACTTGCAAGACCGCTATGAGATTCCTGCATTTTTACAGGCGGATCCCTATGTGTCTTTGCGAATTAACCGCGTTCGACTTTTCTTTAAAATGCAGAATGTTACTCAGGGATTATTAAATTCGAATTATTATACTGCTTATTTACATCCAGCGATGGGCCGTTCTTTTGGTTTCGGAGTTCGGTGGTTACTTTTTGATTAATTAGTTTAAACCTACATAAAATATGAAAACGATTTCGCGTAGAAATTGGGTGAAAGGAATGGCATTAGCTACGTTAGGCAGTGTCGTTTTTACTGACCTGAAAGCAGCTGATGCACCAGCTATTCAATGGACTGCAGATCAAGATGCCTTGTTAAACAATTGGATGGGGGTTATTATCCCTGAATCTAGTATTCCTGGAGCCGTTTCTTTAGGTGTTCCTGCCTTTGTGAAAGTGATGCTTCGCGATTGCTATGAGCCGTCTACATCTGCCTCATTAACGAAAGTTTTGGCTGCTTTACCAGTGATTGACAAAGTATCTGAGTCTGAGAAAGAACAGCTGTTTTTCCAAATTGAAAAAGGGAAAATGGGTTCCGATGCTCAGAAAGCAATGGCAACCCTAAAAGGACTGACCATCCGTGGCTATATGACGACTGAGTATGTGATGGTCAATCATTTGAATTATGTCATGGCCCCTGGATTTTTCAATGGCTGCGAACCTCTAAAAAAATAAACCGAACGATGAATATTTTAACGAATGCGGAGAAGCGTACCTATGGTGCGATTGTAATCGGATCCGGTATGGCGGGCGGCTGGGCTGCTAAAGAATTTTGTGATAAAGGAATTAAGACTTTAGTGCTCGAAAGAGGGCGCAAGGTGGCACATAATGA
>CAJCBY010000331.1 GCA_903960725.1 uncultured Cytophagaceae bacterium
AATAACTAGTTTTCCCTTTTGGGATTGACGGCGGGTAGATGCTTTTAGTGTCTACCCTTTTTTATATTAAGTTTTGTTTGTTAATAGTGGTGCGCCTCTTAAAAAAATGCAAAATTTTATATTCTGATTTGATTTTGTATTTTAGATTAATTTACTTTTTTATATGCAAATATTAGATTATTGATATTTTAATAATCTAATTCGCCTAAAATTTAAGATTTTTAATCTGAACTTTGGTCTTTGGTCTTTGATCTTTGTTTGTTCGCAAACTGAATTAGATGTAATTTCACATCGAAATAAAACACCTAAAATCAGATGAGTAACCGCATTCAAATTTTTGATACTACCTTACGTGACGGCGAACAAGTTCCCGGCTGCCAATTAAACCGAGAGGAAAAAGTAGAAGTTGCTTTACAACTCGAGTTGCTAGGGGTTGATATCATTGAGGCAGGTTTTCCTATCTCATCGCCAGGTGATTTTGCCTCGGTTCAAGCCATTTGTGATGCGGTAAAAGAGCCCACTATTTGTGCCTTAACGCGTGCCAAAAAAGAAGATATCGACGCCGCAGTCGCTGCTTTAAAGACCGCACGAAAGCCACGTATCCATACAGGCATTGGTTCATCGGATGTGCACATCAAACATAAATTTAATTCGACGCGCGAAGAAATTATTGAACGAGGAGTTTGGGCAGTTAAGTATGCCAAATCCTTCGTAGAAGATGTCGAGTTTTTTGCAGAAGATGCAGGCAGAGCAGATTTGGCATTTTTAGCTCAATTAACCCGTGAAGTCATCAAAGCTGGAGCAACCGTTGTTAACCTACCAGATACAACCGGTTATTTACTACCTCATGTGATGCACGATCGCATCAAGTATCTATACGAAAACGTTGATAACATCCATCAGGCTACGATCTCCATGCATAATCACAATGACTTAGGCTTAGCTACTGCAAATACCATCGCGGGTATTCAGGCCGGTGCACGCCAAGTCGAAGTGACAATCAACGGTATAGGGGAGCGCGCTGGAAATACGTCTTTGGAAGAAATCGCCATGATCTTAAATGTACACAAGGATTTGGGTTTCACAACAGGCATTAAACCAAAATATTTATACCCTACAAGTACCCTAGTTTCGAATCTAATGGGTATGCACGTACAGCCAAACAAGGCTGTCGTGGGAGCAAACGCTTTTGCACACTCGTCAGGAATTCATCAAGATGGCTTCTTGAAGCATGCCCAAAATTATGAAATTATGAACCCAGAGGATGTGGGTGTTTCATCGTCAGCCATTTTATTAACCTCCCGTTCAGGTCGTGCCGCCTTGCGCCACCGTTTGACAATCTTAGGTTTTGATTTTGAAAAACCAGAATTAGATAAGATCTATACGCGCTTCTTATTGATGGCGGATGAAAGGAAGATGATTCATGATGAGGATTTGAAAGAACTCGTTGGTTGATAATTTGTTATTTAAAACTGAAATCGTGCTGCGCAATGATTTTTAGTTTTAAACACCAAATTAATCACTACTGATTAATTCGTACTCAATTCCTAAGGATTATATAGCTAAAAAAGGGAACTTCGGTTCCCTTTTTTTATTACTATAAGAAATAAGAATTAGTCCGAAGGGAATCAGTCCGTAGGTAAATAGTCCGAAGGTAATCAGTCCGTAGGTAATCAGTCCGAAGGGAATTAGTCCGAAGGAAAATAGTCCGAAGGGAATCAGTCCGAAGGAAATAGTCCGAAGGTAATATTTCCTGAATTCATCCCCGCAGGGGATTCCAACTCTATTCTTTATGCTCTATTCTTTATGCTTTAATCTATACTCTCTACTCTATAATATATTCTCTCTACTCTCTACTCTATACTCTCTACTCTATAATCTATTCTCTCTACTCTCTACTCTCTCGCGG
>CAJCBY010000332.1 GCA_903960725.1 uncultured Cytophagaceae bacterium
CCTCATAAAAGACCGAACGAGTCCAAATATTCGATGGACGCGTCTTATCCGGACTCACAATCACCTTCGTTACATCAGGCCAAACACCTTGAAAATAGGTTTTAGCCAAATGCATGTTTTGTAAAACTTGTGCACGATCCGGCTTTGCGGCGAAAACACTTAATGGCAATAGTAGAAAGAGTAATTTCTTCATTAGGCTAAATAAAAAATAGGGGTTAAATCGATTGAAACAGGAGAATGGTCTGGATTCGTCTCCATAATATCGGCCATGTAGGTCCACCATTTTTTCATCACATCTTGAGCCGGTAGGGAATCGAGAGTCGACAAATCTGGCGCTTCTAAATAGCCGTAAAGCGTGCGAGTACTTTCATCCAAGAAAATGGAATAGTTTTGGATGCCGACTTGATGAAGTAATTCGCCTAATTCCGGCCAAATTTCATCATGTCTCTTCTTGTATTCTACCGAATGCCCCGGCAACAAATACATTTTAAACGCCTTTCGCTGCATAAGAATTGATTTTTTATAGAAGGCGTGTAAGCGCTTATTTTACTCAGAAATTCGTTCAGTAAATGCCTGAAGTGCGGAATCATCAAAGCCTAAATGCGTCACAAAACGTACGTAAGATGGCCCAAAAGGAGCGCAATAGATACCCTTCTCCTTTAATTCAGCCACTTTATTAACCGATGGCATTCCATCTTGTAATTCTAAAATAACGATGTTCGTCGAAACAGGTAAAATGGATTTAACCCACGGAAGTTTCTCGCAAACAGAGGCAATTACACGAGCACGAGCATGATCTTCTTTCAAACGATCTACTTGATGGTCTAGGGCATAAATACCGGCTGCGGCTAATAAACCAGCTTGTCGCCAGCCACCCCCTAAACGTTTTCTCACACGTCTTGCCTTTTTGATAAAGTCCTTAGATCCGACTAAAACAGAACCTACGGGAGCACCGAGACCTTTTGACAAACAGATAGATATTGAATCAAACCATCCACCAAATTGAGCGGGTGTTTGACCGCTCTCCACGATGGCATTAAATAATCTAGCTCCATCGAGATGAAGCGGAATAGAAACAGAGCGGCAAAAATCCGAGATTTCTTGCAAAGCCTCAGAAGTGTAGATACTTCCACCACCTTTATTGACTGTATTCTCTAAGCTAACTAAGCGACTCTCGCAGGCGTGAATATCATACGGTGAGATTGCCGCTTTTATTTGATTAACGTTTAAACGACCCAAATCGCCTTTCAATAATTTAACGGAAGCGCCCGCATTTGCCATGATTCCACCGCCTTCGTATAAATAGATATGTGATAATTCGTCGCAAATGACCTCTTGACCTTTGGAAACATGAACCGAAATGGCAATTTGGTTTGATTGAGTTCCTGAAACACAGAAAAGCGCGGCCTCTTTATTAAAAAGACGAGCTACTTTTTCCTCCAAGGCATTCACCGTGGGATCCTCTCCAAAAACATCATCTCCCAAAGTGGCGGAAAACATCGCCTCACGCATTCCAACTGTGGGCAATGTAAAGGTGTCACTGCGTAATTCAATCTTCATTTTAAAATTGCTTTAGATAGGACAATTTAGCTAAAAAACTTTGTTGCTTCTGCTGGGTGCTATCACTTCCTTGATAATTCAAGGTATTAAATACCAGATAAACATAGGATAATGGCTGGTATTCCCAGGCTAGACGCAAATTCACAGAATTCAAATTATCCGTGGTATTTTTTTGGTAAAAACCAATCAACTGTAATCTCGGATTGATGGCCATTCGAGTCTCCAGAATCAACAAATTAACTTCTTTCATCTCACGAGCCACACCTACGTCTTCAAATTTGCTCCAATTCCACGATAAGCCTAGGTTTACATGCGGGATAGGTGCCAAACGAAATTTTGAATCAATCATTTGCAATGTCCCATTAAAAAATCCTCCCCAACCGTACTCAGTGGATCCAGTGTATTTTGCACTCGGATCACTTGCTAGTAAAAAGCCTTTTCTAAAATAGGAATAAGACCCTGGCTTAATTCGAATACCCACTGGATTAAAATCATCTTCTAAGTTCTGAACGCTCGCAGCAATATAGCCTCCAATGATTCCTCCATTTTGCAGATTAAACCATAAAGGCCCCGAGACCAAATTTTGCTCCACAATATTTCCCGTAGTTAAACTATGATAAACTTCCGTGTAAACACCTGGTTGCCAAAATCGAACAAATTTAGGTAACCATTTGGCTCTAACATTAAAATCGATTCCTTGAGAATTTGAAATCACATTTTTCCTAGAAACAAATCCCATTGCCGGATTATATTGATCTGAAACTAAGGTATGCGTCCAATATAAAGTCACCAAATTGTCTTTGTATAGAAACTGACCATATTCTGCAAAACCTTGACTTTCATTTCGGCTATCTTGTGTCATCGTCCCCATTCCACTAAAAGAGAATTTATCATTAAAACGGACAAAGGCATCAATTGCTCCGGTCGATTGAACGGACGAAGGGGATGATTTAGTTGTAGCAATAACTCCTATCCTATTTTGTTTGCCAAAATTCTCGGAATAACGCCCCACCAAAAAATTAGTGAATGGATCACCATCTCCCTCTCCTTGTCGCATATAAATCCCTCCAAAATTTCTTTTTTCAGAACGATAAACAAAACGAGTTCCAGCCGTAATGGCTATAGGATTGACATTTTGATCTAACCCAATTGTCCGACTAAAAAATGGCTGAATGTACATAGAACCACCCACAACTTCACTAACAGGGGCTAAACCAGCTGAAAAAAGTGAGGCATTCTCTAAGAAAAACTGACGACGTTCAGGGAAGAAAACAGAAAAACGAGAGATGTTATTTACCTGTCTGTCCACATCTGCCTGAGCGAAATCCGTATTAAAAGTCAAATCCACAACCGAGGTAGGACTGATTGCCCACTTAATTTCACCCCCTGCCTTAAATTCTGCAGCTTGAGAATTTCCAATTTCCGTTCCCTCCGACTTATTAGAAACTTGTAATAAATAGGGAATAAAGCGAATATTCGTAGAAGTAGGAGGTGGCGGAATAATCCCCGTCAATTTTCCGGCATAATCCATTCGCAATGGACTCATAGAACGCGGATGAGGTGACCAAACCGTCAATTCATTACTCGATCGACGCACCCTAAAAAAATTAATTCCCCAATCTTGGGATTTATTTTCCTCTGTTTTAGGATAGCGTAAAGTTTGCCAAGGAATCGCAAACTCAGCTACCCAGGAGGAATCCGAACGATGTGTTCTGACCCTATACAATCCATCCCAGTCAATATCAAATTGGCGGTCATCAAAGGCAAGCAAATCCCTTTGAGCACCATA
>CAJCBY010000333.1 GCA_903960725.1 uncultured Cytophagaceae bacterium
ATCCTGCCTTCACTAGCTGTAGGTTGATCAGCACCCTCCCCATTCGTCCATTCCCGTCTACAAAAGGGTGAATGGTTTCAAATTCGGCATGAAAGTCTGCAATTGCCTCTATAAAATAGCTGGTTTTATCTTTTTTATACCTATCCACTAACTCCTGCATAAGCGTCGCTACAAATGCTGGATTAGCCCCTAAATGATTGCCCACTCGCACCCATTCTTTACCAATTCTAAATCTACCAGCAATTTTATCATCGATGTGACTGAGCAAGATTTTATGCCAACTTAAAAGGAGATTGAGGTTTAACGTAGCCTTGCTTTTCTCCACAACCGTTTCTGTCAGTATGGCCAAATTTTTTGCTTCATACACTTCCCTCACCAGCACATTTCGCCCTAAAATACCACCCGAAAGAATGATTTCAGTATCCTCTAAACTAAGTGTGGAGTTTTCAATGGCATTAGAGTTATAGACCAACTCTGGAATTTCAGCCAGGGCTATCTCTTTTAATAAAAGCTCATTGCCCTTTTTTAAGCTTTCGTACTGCTTTCGCAATACTTCAATCTTATCTTTTGTGGCTTGGTTGATCATGTTGAGCTTAGTAACTTACCGTGAAATATGGTGCAAATATACAACTTTTCACGGTAAGTTTAAAGGTAACAACTAACACATTCGGTCAAAAATCAGAATCAATTTAATCAATCTGCCTTTCAAACCCATAAAGAATTCCCATGGAATCTTGGCTAGTTAAGGCTGATTCCTTCTCCAGCTGAGTCTTTAACAATCGTCTCATGTTCTCTTGATTGTAAATTCTAAGTGCTTCATTAATATACCTATTTCTAGACACCTTGAGCGCGCGAGTAATTTCTTCAACTTCGAGGAAGATTTTGTCGTCTAGTTTAAATGAAAATGTTTTCATGAGGCTAAGGTAAATACAAATTTACTTACTGTAATGGTTGATTTAGTGGTTTATTATCAACTAACTGATAATCGAATTCTGAGGCTATTTATCGCCCATATTTCTGTCTAGTTTTATAGTGTTTATATAACTGCTAATAAAAAGAAAATGGATAATCAGATAGAGATTTATACATCTCCCGATGGGAACACGGAAATAGAGGTACACTTTGTAGGTGATACTTTTTGGCTAAACTTAAAAGAAATTTCGACGTTATTCGAAAAGGATAAATCAGTCGTTTCGAGGCACTTAAAAAATATCTATAGAGAAGGCGAGTTAGACCGAATCTCAACTGTTGCAAAAAATGCAACAGTTCAATTAGAGGCAAAACGTGAAATAGTAAGGGACATTGATTTTTACAATCTTGACGCCATCTTATCAGTTGGATATCGAGTTAATTCCAAAAGAGGCACCCAATTCCGCCAATGGGCAACCAAACGATTAAAAGATTTCTTGATAGAGGGAATAGCCATCAACGAAAAAAGGCTAGTACAGAAAAATAAAGAGATCCGAGTATTGCATGATGGAATCCGAATTCTCAGCAGGGCAATAGAAGAGAAAGCATTAACGTCTACCGGTTATGAGTGGCTTCAACGGTTTAGTGTAGGATTACAATTGCTGGATGATTTCGACCACGAAACATTAGACTCAAATGGTAATCATAAAGAAAACATCGCCTATCCGTCTCTAACTGAATATTTTGAATTGGTTGAGCAAATGCGGTTCGGATTCCATTCTAATTTATTTGGAAAATTAAAAGATGGAGGATTTGACAGTGCTTTACATCAAATCATGCAAGGTTTTGGTGATGTAGAGGTCTATCCGTCTATTGAGGAAAAAGCAGCCATGTTATTGTATTTAATTGTAAAAAATCACGCTTTCGTGGATGGAAACAAACGGATTGCTGCGGCTTGTTTTTTGCTATTTCTAGACAAAAATGAATTGCTATTTACCTCTACAAACCAGTCTATCATCAGTAATGAAGCATTAGCTAGTTTGACTCTATTCGTTGCGTCTAGTAAAGCGGAGGAGATGGAAACCGTCAAGAAATTATTGATTAGCGTGCTAAATAGAAAGGGATAATATTGAAATGGTAAAATAGTTTGACAAATAGGTTCAATCCCTTTTCATTGACCTCAGTTGGCGAGCCGAATCACCACCTTTATGGCTTAACCAACACATAAACAATGAAAAAAACATTTTTCACTATCGCATTACTGGCTGTTTCTATCTTAGGATTCGCACAATCAACCATCACCTCACCCTGCAGTGACTCACTTTACGTTGTTTTAAAGGCTAAAACAATCGGACAAATGACCGACAGAGAATTCGCCTACTTTAACCAAAAAGAGAAAGACTGTTCCGAGTTCAGAAAGGCCCAAATGCAAGAGGAGGTAAAGGTCGAAACCTTGAAAATCACCAAGAAAACTATGAATACTTACTGGACCATCGCGGCAATAGGTGTGGCTTTATCGCTGATACCGTTATTGTTGCTTTAAGGATTCGCTTTAAGGGATTAATCCCCCTTTCTCAACTTCCTTCGGTTCTTATTCCGGTTATAATAACTACGGGAATTAATTCGATTCTTAAATGCCCTTTTAGAAGAGCTCACTCCCATCCTGGCGTGGGCTTTTCTTCTTTGTCCCGTTTGAGTAGTGCTTGCTCTCGAATAAGAGGACTTTCTCGTTTTCTTCGAGTAATCGATGGGCTTAGGATCGCAGGCGAACAGAAAACTGGTGATGAGAACAAATGAAAGGATACTTTTGAAATAGGCCATCAAGCCTTTTTTGGTTCGTAATGCTGGAGTTACACACTGAAACATAGAATGGAATTCAAACTCCTGCAATTTTTTCTTACTTGCATTAGCCATAAAATGCTCATAGGCAATAGTCAGATCGGTTTTAGGCCCTTTCATTTCGCCCATCTGAGTCATACTGTGCTTGTATTTATTTGATTCGAAATCCTCTAATAACCTCCATTTTCCTTTAGTAAACTCTAGTTCAAAATCTGGCCTTAATTCAAAACCTTCTTCCCACTCTGGCTCGAGAAATAACTCCAAAAAATCTCCATCTACTGGTTCATATTCAAAATCAAATACTTTAGCCGTATTCAGTCGACTTTTTAGGCTAGCAAGTGAAACCAAATCGAAAGGATCCAGATTACTAAATAAAC
>CAJCBY010000334.1 GCA_903960725.1 uncultured Cytophagaceae bacterium
ACTATCTGCCTAAACCGATATACTAAATGTCACTAATGTTTACAAAAGCCTTTGAACACTACGACTCCTTCCGCGAAAATCGACTAACAAAACGCCGCTTTTCAACAGCTGTATGGCAGGAATTAATCACTGAATGGTCAACCCATTTCGCGGTTAGAGAACTGGGGAAAACAGCCGAAGGCAGACCTATCCATGAAGTAAAATGGGGAGAAGGTCCTATCCAAGTCATCGCCTGGTCCCAGATGCACGGAGACGAGGCTACAGCGACGATGGCTTTAGCCGATATATTTCGTTTATTAGCTTCTTCTACCGAGCTAAGTACCGAGATCAAGCAAAAATTGCATCAGAATATCACCTTACACATCATTCCTCGTCTTAATGCAGACGGTGCGGAAAGGTGGCAGCGTGAAACGGCATTAGGTATCGATATGAACCGGGATGCGACGAAACAGAACTCTGTAGAAGCGCGCATTTTATCTGCTTGGGCAGACGAAATCAAGCCTGCATTCGCCTTCAATTTACATGATCAAAACCGATTGTATTCGGTAGGCAACAGCCCAGAACAAACCCACATCGCCTTCCTGGCTACAACTGGAGACGATGCAGGAACTTGGACGCCATCCCGCTTGCGCGCAGGCCAAATCTGCCAGCGAATGTTACGCCAAATCCAACCCATCATTCCTGGCAAGATTGCGAAGTGGACGGATGAATATGAATCACGCGCCTTTGGTGACACCTTCTCCTATCGCGGATACGGTTTGGTATTATTAGAATCAGGTGGAGCAGGGTGGGACCTAGAAAAACAGTCGCTGCGCAAATTAAACGCCTGCCTATTGCTAGACGCCTTCTGCGCGATTGCAGATGGAAGCTTTGCGTCAGAATCCATTGCGGAATACGAAGCCTTACCTACCAATGAACGCGCGATTGTAGACATCAAAATCACCGACGCGCCATTAAGTGCAACCGTTCGCGCTGACGTATTATTTATCCTCGTAGAAACCCCGATGACCGATGGTAACATCCATTATTCTTGGATAGTAGAAAATATCGGAGATATGTCTCCGTTCTACGGACTATCAGAAATCGATGGGAAAGACTTACATTTGTCCCCAGATTCAAGCATTTCTTTAGGTGAAAATTACACCGAATTAGTCTTGTTAAAAGACGGAAAACCAAGTTTCAAATTATCAGATTACACGCATAAAATACAATCCTAAATGACATCATTACCTGTAATTATCATTGGAGTAAATCCTTTTGGCCTAGAAGTAGCGCACATATTTCAAAAAAACGACGTTGTTGTCTATGGATTTCTAGATGATGATCCGAAGAAAAAGGACACTAGCATTGGCGAAATTCCCGTGTTAGGTACTGCGGACGATGAGTCTTATTTTAAATTAATTGGCAAAAACTGCGGCGTATTTGTAGCCTTAGAAAACCCAACCGAGCGTAAGAAAATGATCGAATTGATCTTAGAAGAGCGCGAGGTAAAACCTGTAAATGCCATCCACCCATCCGCTAATATCGCAGATGTAAAGAGCCTGACCTACGGCGTATTCATAGGCAGTGGAGCACAGATTTTACCCGAAACAAAACTAGGGGATCACGTCATCATTGGCTCTGGCGCTATCGTAGAAACGGGCGCACAGATTGCAGATTTTGCTTCCATCGGGGCGGGTTCTGTCATAGGCAAAGAAGCCATTATTGAGAACAACGCTTACGTGGGAATTCACTCGACTATCGTGGGAAGTGTGAAGGTAGGAAAGAGTGCTACGGTAGGAGCGGGAAGTGTGGTAATTGAGAATGTAGCTGCCTCGAAACGTGTCTTCGGCAACCCGGCCAAGGCCCTATAATTTGACAATATTTTCTGGCGCAACTAGATCTAAAAAGTGAAAACGTAGATACAGTTGCGCCACTACGATTACATCTTCTAGGCAATACTCATTGATCCTAGCTAATCCATTTTCCTTGTAGAAAACTCGGTTCACCTGGTCTCCAGATAGGTCTGCTTTGGCCCCTGAAATACCCATCAATTCCGCTAACAATTCCAGCGAAGTATAGGATCTTCTATCGCCAAACTTCCACATCTCCATCGTATCCTGGTGTATAATTTCCCACGGTTTTTTGCCTTGCAATTGCAGTGACTTCGGAATCTCTAAGCCATTAATAAGCATCCGTCTGCAGAGATACGGGAAGTCAAATTCCTTGCCATTGTGTGCAACCAGCGTCAATTCTCTCGACTTATAGGTCTTATTTACGAAGGCAATGAACTCCGTGAGAAGCGTTTTTTCGTCAGCATGTGCAATGGTCTTCACTTTTAAGGCCATCTCACCCGCCTTGTTTACGAACAAAAAGCCCATACCTACGACGATTATCTTCCCAAACTCCGCATACAAGGGAGCCTTTTCGAAATACATCTCTTCTAAGCTGATATTAGCAGGGTTTACTAAATTCTTCGCCTTTTTTAGCCAAAACTCTTTCATCTTATCTGAAAGTAGGGCAAAATCGGATACTCCTGACGAAGTTTCGATGTCTATGAAGAGTGTATTCTTGAAGTTCTTTAAAGTATCCATAGCTGTTGTTCCACGTGGAACGCGTAATTCTTATGCATTCAATGTTTCACGTGAAACATTCACTAATTCCATTTTGAACAGGTCGTTCAAATGCCCCTTGACAATGCCTGAAACGACCCGAAAATCCATTTCCTTGCCTAATTCTTGCTGTAACGAAGTAACACCACGCGTAGCAATTCCGCAAGGAACAATGTGGCTAAAATAGCTCAGGTCTGTATTTACGTTTAAAGCAAACCCGTGCATACTAATCCAACGAGAGGCCTTAACGCCCATCGCACAAATCTTGCGAGCGCCATCCTCTAAAGGGTCAATCCAAACCCCAGTCAAACCATCGATTCGCCCGGCTGCTAAACCATACCCCTCACAAGTTTTGATAATGGCTTCCTCTAGCATTCGTAGATAGAGATGAATATCCGTGTAGAAATTCTCTAAATCCAGGATAGGGTAACCCACTAATTGTCCAGGTCCGTGGTAGGTAATGTCACCACCGCGATTTGTCTTAAAATACGATGCGCCTATCGTAGAAAGAAATGATTCTTGCAACAATAAATGCGATTCATCTCCACTTTTTCCAAGCGTATAAACATGTGGGTGTTCGCAGAAGAGAAGGTAGTTTTCAGTGGTTTCTTTGGCCCCGTCCTCTAGTCCTCGATTCGCTAATTTAACCGTCGCAATGCGATTTAACAAAGTCTCTTGGAGATCCCAAGCTTCCTTGTATTCAATCAGTTTTAAATCAACAAATTGGACTTCTTTATTCTGCTTCATTCTTTATCAAGAGCCTGATAG
>CAJCBY010000335.1 GCA_903960725.1 uncultured Cytophagaceae bacterium
CTTGTGGACGCAAAGGCCCCAAACATTCCCATTACTAGGGTCGAAACTAAGATGTACTTTTTCATATTAATTGATTTTATAACGCATTCCTGAATAAACCATGGTACCCGTTATGGGTCCCCAAACCATTGAGGCATCAAAACCCAATGCAAAAGGATCTTCAGCACTCTTAATGGGATTTGATTGAGTAAAATTAAAAAGATTTTCCGCTCCTAGGTACAATTCCCATTTTTTAAATTGGCGAGTCACCTGTGCGTATACCGTTGAAAAAGCGGGCACTTGAACTAAAGGGGATGTTTCAGTATGTAAATGTCCAATTTTCGAATTGGGTATTCGCCTAGTTCCATTCCATTGCCAAGTTAGATCGTATTTCCAAATTTCATAGGCAGACACATAAGCTAGGTTTACCAAAACTCGATCACGGTTTAAAAAGGGCTTCGCTAAGCGACTTAATCCGCCGGTTTCCGACAAATAATCTGCCTGAACGTCTTGAAAACGATAGGCTGTCTTAATTTCAAATCGCTTAAATGGACTGTAATTAAACTCAGCTTGCAGGCTTGTAGCATACGATATTCCCGGGTTCGAATAAAAACGCACGGTGGAAGACGTCTCCATATCTACCATCCATTGGTGAACAAAATCAGTTTGGAAAGCATCAAGAACAAGATTTGCCTTGCGCGAACCTATGTTCATATTCTTTGTCAAGCTAATTCCATAATTCCACGATACCTCCAGTGGATTCAGTGATCCAATTAATCTCAATGCTCTGTTGTTGATTAAAAAACCCATGTTTTCTGCCAAAGGATTCACGCGTCTCCACCCCTTCCCGGCAGACAAACGAACAATCCAATCTGTCGCTACATCCCATTTAACGTGCAACCTAGGCACCCACTGCGTGCCAAGCTGATTATGGAAGTCAACTCTTTGACCTACAACCACAGTTAATTTAGTCGGTACCGTCCACGTATATTCTCCATAAATTCCAGGTACCATTTCGGTCCGGGCATAGGCAGAATCAAGGTAAGACTCCTGATAAGAATCTAACAGAAAGCTTGCTCCAGCCTTCCAAGTATGATTTGTATTATTAATAATGGATTGAAAAATAAAATTACCGTATACACTTTGCTCTCGCCCTGTATAATTCTTCATGGCAAAATAAGAGTCATTCGCATGATTTGCCGTACTCAATATCAATGCCATGCCTTGGTAAGGCTTCTGGGGATACAAACGAGCAATTTTAGCAAAGGTTTCTAAACGCTGAGTATAACTCCCAAAGCCATAAATTTGCGTACGATTCGAATTTCTCTCAAAAGCTTTTTGGCCACCTAAACGATCTTCATTCAAGTAATTCGCACCCCATTGAATCATCCAACGATCCGAATTGTATTTCCAACGATTTAAAATGTTTACCAAATTAAAAAGAGGAAGATCAAGGAAAGCATCCCGATTCCCATCAAATCGAGCTGCTTGTTGGGAGAAATGGGCAAAAACGCCAGTAGATAAACGCGAATTAAATCGATGTGCTCCTTGTTGATTGACTTCAAATCGACCCTGAGAGTTAACATACGTATTTAAATAATAGGCCTCTGAAGTATCTGGCTTTGCTAGCTCGACATTGATGGCACCAGTCATCGATTCATAACCGTTCACAACAGAAGACGTGCCCTTCGCTAAATCAATGGATTTTATCCAAGTTCCAGGTAAATAATTCAATCCATACGTGGTTTTCAAGCCCCTAATTGAAGGTACGTTCTCCACATTCGTTTGCACATAGGTTCCTGCTAAACCCAGCATTTGTATCTGCTTCGACCCCGTAACCGCATCTGCATAATTCACTGAGACAGACGCATTGGTTTCAAAACTCTCCGAAAGATTGCAGCAAGCCGCCTTCCCTAGCGTCTTGATAGTCATAACCTCAGTGGCGAGAACTGCATGGCCGTCTTTTTGGCCTGGATTAGCAATAACACGGAACTCTTTTAATTCCGTATCGCGCTCAATGCTGTCTTTTCGGACGGCTTTCTGCGCTTGTAAAAGACTCGAAAAACTTAAAAATAAGAGTAATTTATACATGGTAATTTGATTTAAATGAAAGAAATAGTTGAAAACTATTTATTCTTATCAAATCAAATAGGTCTGCAATTGAGCTAATCGAACCTGCCTAGAAAGAGGCGGTGCATTCGAATGGGGAGAAATAAAATCAAGCTCTTGATAACTTTCTGATGGTGCTACAAACTGTGGCAACAATGGAATACTTGCAAAAGCAAAAATCAATCCTGTGTCCCCTTTCGTCAAATCGAAATTAAACTTCAGTTGGTATTTATCCAGCAAACAACATTTTGCCCTTGATAGATGCGCTTGTGATGGATTTTCACAACATGACGCCGCTTTGGAAAAAGTGGACTTCTTTGCCCCCGTAAAAACACACGTTTCTTCAGTCCACGCAATCCCAAGGCTACCGATTAAGATCCAGGTAGCGAGAAAAAGAGACGTGAAGCTTCGGACAAAGAATTTC
>CAJCBY010000336.1 GCA_903960725.1 uncultured Cytophagaceae bacterium
CAGAACTGAGTCGCTTTTAAATATAAAAGACTGGTTTATTTCAAGTAGAAAGAAACCGATGATTTGTCCCAATCCAAGGTCACTTGACCCGCAGCTGTTACACCGATCGTGAATTGCTCCGTGTGCGCATGCTCACTCACGCGGGCCTTTACACGTAACACGTCATTCGCCGCTTTGTACGTGTAAGCACCCCACATTTTAGCTTCCTTGTTAAAGATAATCGTCCATTCTGTCTCCCCTGGGATTGATAATAAAGAATAAACACCTTTTGCTAAGGTTTTACCTTGAACCGTGATATCATTTGAAATCTCGAACGTAGTCGCTTCGTTCGCGCCTGTTCTCCACACTTCACCGTAAGGAACAATTGCCTTCATCTCTTTAGACCCAAATACCAAACGTCCTTTTACTGATGGCTGCGCATATTTAATCATAACCTCTGTAGTCCCTACTTTTTGAGTAACAACTGCCGGTGGCGATGGAATTACTTTCTGTGATAAAACAGAGAAAGAAACTAAACAGGATAATAACAATAAGTACTTTTTCATAGATATGTGATTTATTTAGATTACAAATTAAGCCAATAATTCAATTTCACCACCACTGAACGGTTGCGAATTTGCATAAATTCTGGAAAATAATTGTCCGTATATACTAAGAACAAATCGGATGCAGGCTTGTAGCGCCATTGTAAACGCGCATTTAGATTGATATTTTTCGTCTGCTGATTGATTTGAAAGAAGGTAGCAAAGAACAATTTATTCGTAAATGTGATATCAATTTTTGGTCGAATAATCCAGAAATTAGAGGACACCTTTCTGGTGGGCGTCTTTTCGGTTCCCGGAATCGTCACATCCACAATATCATTATAATCTACGGCCACAGAGAAACTGCCATAAGGCTGAAAACGATAGCCGACATCCGCAGTAAGGCCCGTGCGCCATCCTTGGCCATAATAACCCCCTATTCTAGAAGTTAACGCATACGTAAACAACTTAATGGGCGAAGAACCATAACGCGCATTCAATGCGTACCAGTCGTGTTCTGTACCCCTTTTCAAGGCGGTGTTCCCCATCCGAGTCGCATCGAAATCATACAATAATTTCACATAATCATAGGATAGATACACCCCAAAAGTCGAGCGATCCTTCATAGTTCCATCGTAAGCGATATAGGTGGTATTATCGGTATATGTGCCTTGGTTGTTCCAATAGCTCATCGACATGGCTGAAAATGTCGTGTAAAAGACATTCGTGGTTTTGTCTTTCGGGTAGAAATTCTTTGCGGCATCGGTCTGTACCTGGAAAAAGTTAATCCGAGGTACATAGCCCGTTTCAGGATTGTAATTCTCCCCTACCCACGATTCTTTAATGCCAAATGTCCAGTTGTTGTCTTTGTAGGCCAAAGCCGCCGCTTGCGCAAAACTCTTATCCTTTTGCAAAGGACTAATCGTGTTCGCATAAAAGAGTGTTCCGGTCCAGAAATTATTTGCGGATGCTAAATTGTACTCAAAACCCAAATCGCGATTAAAGGCCTGAAAACCATTCGAACGTTGTAAATCTGAATCCAGAAAGGATTGCTTATTCACCATGTAAGCCCCTATATTCGAGCGCGCAAAAACCTTGCGTTGCAGAGCGACCATGGAATAGTTTTGGGTAGGTACCCCCTTCACTTCATTCCGTTCTGATTGTACATTCAAGGCCCCAATCCGCCAATCCTGATTCAGTTTACCACTTAAACGGGCTCCATAGGTAATAGGAGTCTGCTCATAAATCCCTGTCTTAGGGTTCAAGGCTATACCGATTCTTCTCGTAAAGAAGGGCCGAATGCTCTCCGTACCAAATCCATCAAACAAATCAGAGTTCTCAATGAAAAACTGTCTTTTCTCCGGATAAAATAGCTCAAAACGGTCTAGATTTGTCTGCTGCCTATCCACATCCACTTGAGAGAAATCCGGATTTAAGGTCATATCCAAGTTCAATCCTGAATTAATCGAGACTTTAATATCACCCCCTATTTGATTGCGCATTTTAGCCGGGTCATTTGTCTCATAATTTGCCGTGACCCCGGATAAAACATACGGAATAAAGGAGATGTTTTTCTTAGGGGTAGGTGGAGGAGTATCCCAAACCAATACACCGGCAAAGGCTAAAGAGGCAGTAGGGAATTGCCGAGGGACAGGAGCCCAGGCAGATTTTTCTTTGGCCTTCAAATCATAACGGGAAAAATTAATCCCCCAGCGCTGAAGATTGCCCTTATAACGAATCGACTTGAACGGAATCGCCGCTTCAAAAATCCAGGAATCTCGCTTGTACGTAGTCGCCGATTCCCATTTATTATCCCAATTTAAATTCACTTTAGAGCCCTCAGACATCTGCCCATCCCATTGCGCACCTGCCGCATTCGCCCCAAAGGCAAATCCAGTCGTCTTATCTTCAAACGTATCAATGAACACTAAAAAATTATCATTCACCCCAAAACCGAAATCACGCTTCATCGATTCCACCACAAAAGCGCCCGGTTCTTTCAAAAAACACTCCGCCGAGATATAAATGTATTTATCATCGTAGGTCATCTTTACATCCGTACGCACTTGGGCACAGAGGGAATCATAGGGGTTACACATCATGAAATCACTCACGGCTGCGGACTGAAACCAGGCATTTTCGTCTAGTACTCCATCAATTTTAATCGCACCTGTGCTTTTTTTGATATGCATTTGGAAGTTTTCATTCTTCTTTTGGGCATATAGCGAGGTAGTTATTAAAACAAAAAGTAACCAGATGTATTTTTTCATTCTTGCAATTTAGGCAAAATTCTCAGGTATCAAGCGGGGGTCTATGGGGGGATTTTTTTTAGCTCAGATAGCGGAATTCCATCAGCTTGTTTTATTTTTGCACTGTAAAATAATGAACTATGGGAAGAGCCTTCGAATTTAGAAAAGCGAGAAAATTCAAACGTTGGGGTCAAATGGCCAAAACCTTTACCAAAATCGGTAAAGATATTGTGATTGCAGTGAAATCTGGAGGTGGTGATCCTACATCAAACTCCCGTTTACGTGCGATCATCCAAAACGCGAAGGCTGTGAACATGCCGAAGGAAAACGTAGAACGTGCGATCAAACGCGCTACTTCAAAAGACCAAGAGGATTACAAAGAGATTGTTTACGAAGGATACGCACAACATGGTATTGCCATTCTAGTAGAAACAACCACAGATAACATCAATCGTACCGTAGCTAACATCCGCTCTTCCTTCACGAAATGCGGGGGTAGTTTAGGAACAACCGGGATGCTAGATTTCATCTTCACCCGCAAATCGGTATTTAAAATCGCTGCGAAACCAGAGATCGATTTGGAAGAATTAGAATTCGACTTAATTGACCTAGGTGGGGATGAAGTATTCTTAGACGAGGAAACGAATCAGATCAATATCTATGGGGAGTTCACGGCTTTTGGGGCTATTCAAAAATTCTTAGAAGAAAAAGGCTTTGAATTAATGGGAGCAGACTTCGAACGCATCCCGAACGAGACCAAAGAAATCTCTGATGAACATATCGCAGACGTCGAAAAACTCATCGAGCGTCTAGAAGAAGACGACGATGTGCAGAACGTCTACCACAATATGGGATAAAATCTACGAAGCGGAGGACATAAAAGCCTCCGCTTTTTTCTTGTCCAAACGGTATAAATAAGGGGCCTTGTGCGCTCCTCCCGTATATTTCTTTTCGATACGCTCTAGAATATCCAAGCTCAACATCTTGCGCTGAAAATTAGTCCTGACTAATGACTTGCCTAAAATGGTCTCGTAGACCTGCTGCAATTCAGACATCGTAAAGGTCTCGGGCAATAAATTAAAGGCCGCTAATTTTGTATCAATAGAAGCGCGTAAATGGGCTAAACCTTTAGTAACAATCGCATTGTGATCTAAAAATAAGGACGGAATCTGATCTACATCCATCCAAGCCGAATCGTCCGACACATCATTCAAAGTCACCTGCACTTTCGAATACTCCACTAGCGCATAATAACCAATTGTGATGTAGCGATTAGATAACCAGGTTAAATCTTCTTTCGAGCGACCCATGGCCAGGTTTATTTCCTCATGCTTTTCGAACGCACCGATGTTTCTTTTGAGATCGCCAAAGGCATGAAACTGTTGCAAATAGATATCCTCTAACCCTGTTCTCTGCCACAAGACGCGCTTCGCAGCGTCATCCGCATCCTCCTCTTTTCCAATAAATCCACCAGGCAAAGTCCAGACTTCGTTATTTTTAAACTTCAACAAAAGTACCTTTAATTGATTCTCTTGAAATCCAAAAATGACGCAGTCCACCGAAATATTCGGCAACCAATCCCCCTTTAAGACATCCCTATTTGGCATACTTTTGAATAAAGTTTTGTATCTGCTTCGCGAAAATCACGTAGCCCTTTTCATTCAGGTGCAATCGATCCGCCACGAAAATGTCCTGCATTAAAGTCCCGTCTGCGTTGTAAAAAGGGGAGTGCATATCGATTACATAATGTCCTTTTTTCTTCGCAGCGATGTCAACGATGCGCTGATTTAAATCCTGTTGTTTCGCTTTCAACGCCTCACGCGCTAAACTAGGACGAGCAGAAACGAAAACTAACTTAGCCTTAGGCACTTGCTTCGCTAAACGTGCGGAGAATTCCTCGAACTGCAGGGCAATCTCCTCCGGACTTTGGCCACCGGTTAGGTCGTTATCTCCTTCGTACATGAACACCCAAGAGGGCTGGTATTTCACCACCATACGATCGAAATAATACAAGGCTTCTTTCAAGGTGCTCCCTCCAAAACCACGATTGAGTGCATTCATCCCCTTCATGTCCGCATCGAAGTTTTTCCATAAACGGAAGCTAGAGGAGCCGATGAATAATTTCATCCCTTTGGCTGGCATAGCAATGGAATCTTGCTTTTCGAAAGCTACAATTTCTTTTTCGAAGCGATTCAGAGACTTCTGCGCGAATACGCTGAAGGATAATAACAGGAAAAGAAGGATCTTATTCATTAGGATATTTTAAACCGATTTGAGAACGTATTTCATCTAATAAAGCCATTAAGTCTGTACTGAAAGCGTGCGTCATCAAGGCATTTTCCGTGCGTCCAGCACGTAAATCTGCTTGCACTGCCTCCGCTTCGTAACTATATCCCCAGCCTAAGCGCTCTGTTTCATAGAACGTCTCTTGCTCAGTCTCGTGTATGGTCACGGTGATACCTTTCGTCTCGTGGAAGCGAGAATGCATATGGATCTTGCCTTTCGTCCCGTGAATTTCACAGGTCGTATCGGTCTTCGTGGCAAAAGTAGAGAACAAGGTCGCCGTCGCTCCCGAGCTGTATTTCAACGCAATGGACGTATTCATATCCACTCCCGTGGGCGCCATGACGCCGGTAGCCTTCATTTCTAAAGGATTTCCTAACACGAATTTGGAGATAAACAAAGGGTAAATGCCGATGTCTAATAAGGATCCACCGGTCAAAGCTGGGTTGAACCAACGTGCCTCCGCATCATACGGCGCCTGAAAACCGAAGTCTGCCGCTAGGTGAATGATGTCCCCGATTACGCCAGAGGCTAGAATCTCTTGCAGTTTCACGATGGACGGATGAAAACGCGTCCATAAAGCCTCCATTAAGAAGATTTTTTTGTCACGCGCGGTTTGAATCATCTCCGCCACTTGCTTTGAATTAATGGCAAAGGCTTTCTCGCATAACACAGGAATGCCTGCATTCAAGCACAATAGCGTGTGCTCGTGGTGCAATCCATGGGGAGAGGCGATGTAAACCACATCGATTTCACCACTAGAAAGCATCGCTTCATACGAACCAAAACATTTTATATCTGGACCATAATGAGACGCAAATTCTTGCGCACGAGAAATATCTCTGGAGGAAACGGCAGCTAAATAACCGTCTTTTACAAAAGCTAAATCGTCTGCAAATTTGCGGGCAATTCCGCCGCATGCTAATATACCCCAACGAATGGGTCCTGTATTTTTCATAGTTTTAGGTTATTTATTAAAGCGAACCTAATTCAGTTATTAAAGACTGAACCTGGTCTAAATTTACTGCTGGAAAATTCGCGATACGGATTTGGGTTTCTTTTAATTTACCATATCCCGCTCCTATTATCATATCGCATTTTTCCTTAATCGCATTGATCACTTTAGACGACCCCTCCTTACAATTTAATACCACAACGGTCGCCGAACGGTGATTTTCATTCTCCACGAATATTTCGAATTTATCCGATTTCTTTGCAAAATCATACAAAGCCTTCGCTTTTTTATCCGTCTCTTTACGCATCGTCTCTACGCCGATTCGGTTAAAATCCTCTGCTACTTTACCTAATACATAGATAGCCATCACATTCGGTGTTTCAGGCGTTTCGAAATTCTTATAATTTTCCCAAAGGCTTGGCAAGGAGTGATACGTCCCCACGATACCTTCGTGCTTCTTCATACGTTCCGATTTCTCCAGCATCAATTCATTCGCGAACCAAACCCCCAGTCCAGCAGGCATCCCAAATGATTTTTGGACACTAAAAAAGGCCGAATCCACTAAATTAAAATCTAGATTCGGGTATGGTGCTGACGAAACCATATCCACCGCCACGAACTTATCTTTGTTCGCTTTCTTGATCTTATGAATCTCCGCAGCCTTCATTTGCACACCTGAACTCGTCTCGTTCGCCGTGCAGCAAATTAACTCGGCAAATTCCGGAACCTCTACCTCGGCTGCATCGAAACCCTCGCCAAAAGGCTTGTGCATCGAATTCGCATACTTGTGCAGGTCCTTAGAGAAATCGAAAAACTTCTTCGAAAACGAGCCATTCACTAAGTGAAAACTCTCGTGTTCCACCGTATTCATGATAATACGCTCCCACACCTCCGTCGCAGATCCCGTAAACAAGACCGCGTGGCTCTTAGGCAAGGCGAATAGTTCGCGCAATTGCTCATCTGCGTGCTGGTAGATCTTACGGAAAGCCGCAGAACGATGGGAAATCGAACCGAGGTTTAAACGAAACGCCTCCATATAATGGGACTGTACCGTAGGAAATAAGGCCGCAGGGCCCGGGGTGAAAAAGGTGCTCATATTAATATAACATTCTAAACTTAATGGTGTTATCGATCAACTTCAATTCGTTCACGATTTCGTCCGAGTATTCTTTGGCCACATCCGTAATCACATAACCCGTATTCTCTGTCGTTTTCAAGTATTGACCGATGATATTCACGTGGTATTTCGCGAAGATCTGGTTGATTTGGGCCAAAATCCCCGGCACATTGTGGTGGATATGCAACAAACGGTGCGCATCCTCTAACGGCGGCAACTGCAACTCTGGGAAATTCACAGAGCCATACGTGCTACCGTTATTGATGAATTGCAACAACTTCGCAGGTACAAACTCCCCTATATTTTGCTGCGCCTCCTCCGTACTACCACCGATGTGCGGCGTCAA
>CAJCBY010000337.1 GCA_903960725.1 uncultured Cytophagaceae bacterium
GTTATTGTCAATTTTGTGACCTTTCGCAGAAAGAAACTGAAGGATCGTAGACGTTCCCACGTTTATTTGCTTTGCTACAAGGCTCAACCGCATTGTTTTTTCTTCTGCCATAAAAAATTACAAAAAACTAAATTCTTTTTTTAATACTTTAAAATTACTCAAACTCAGAACGCAATACCGCTAAGATCTCATCGATCGTACCCTCTTCTAATTCTGTTCTGCGCTCTAACTCTTCTTTAGATAAGGCCAAAACTTGTTTCGCTGTATCTAAACCGATCTTGTGAAGCTCATCTAAAATCCAAGCCTCAATCTCGTTAGAGAATTCTGTCAATTCCACATCCTCATCATCTAGCTCATCCTTCGGTACATCACGGAACACATCGATTTCGTAACCTACTAGTTTACCCGCTAATTTGATGTTTTGGCCTCCACGACCAATCGCCATAGAAACTTGATCTGAATTTAAATAAACTGAAATACGGCGACGCTCTTTGTCAATTGCCATCGAATTTAATTTCGCTGGGCTTAACGTACGCGCCACTAATAATTCTAAATTATCAGTGAAGTTAATCACGTCAATATTTTCGTTTTGTAATTCACGAACGATACCGTGAATACGAGAACCTTTCATACCTACGCAAGCACCTACTGGATCGATCCGGTCATCGAATGACTCAACCGCCACTTTTGCACGCTCACCTGGCTCACGAACAATCTTACGAATTGTAATCGTACCATCGTAGATCTCAGGAATTTCTTGCTCGAATAAACGCTCTAAGAACACCGGAGAAACACGGGATAAAATGATACGCGGTGTACCATTTGCCATTTCCACTTTGTGAATGATGGCCTTGATAGTTTCCCCTTTCTTGAAACGATCTTTTGAGATCATCTCCGTCTTAGGTAAAACCAATTCGTTGTCTTCGCTATCTAATAAGATCAATTCGCGACCTAAGATTTGGTATACCTCTGAAGTCACTAATTCACCTACTAAGTCTTTGTATTTTTCGTACAAACCTTCTTTTTCAATATCCTTGATCTTTTGAATCAACGTTTGACGAGCGGTTTGAACGACACGACGACCAAAATCCTCTAATTTCACTAGCTCAGCTACCTCTTCACCGATTTCGAAATCGGGCTCGATTAACTTTGCTTCGCTCAAAGGTATTTTGTCGAAATCCCAAATATCTTCTGAGTTATCATCTACGATCTCGCGGCTACGCCACATCTCTAAGTCGCCGCTTTCGGCATTGATAATAACATTAAAATTTTCGTCTGCCCCGAATTTCTTGCGAATCATCGTACGAAAAACCTCTTCCAAAACCGCGATCATCGTCGGCTTGTCAATGTTTTTCTCCCGAGCAAAGTCTGAAAATGACGAAATTAATTCAACACTGTTCATTGCTATCTCTTCTTTGTTTATTGAAATGACACTTGTACTTTTATTTTATCTACCTCTGCTAACGGAAACCAAGTGGCCTCTTTCGCAACGATTTTTCTATGTTTGACGGTTTTCTCTGTTAAGATTTCCACCGCTTCTTCCGTATTAGAAACCAAGGTCCCTTCTACATTTTCTGCGTCTTTGTTTTTCATCCAAACCTTCACCTTGCGGCCTAAGTTCTTCTGGAATTGCCAGCCTTGACTTAATGGAAAGTCTAAACCCGGCGAAGACACTTCTAAATTATACGCTTCCTCGATCAGCACACCCTCTTCAATGAAGTGAGCTAATTTACGGCTCATTAAAGCGCATTCGTCGATTGTAACTCCCTCTAATGTATCCACTAGAATCGTAATTAA
>CAJCBY010000338.1 GCA_903960725.1 uncultured Cytophagaceae bacterium
AATACAGTGGTTCCATCATCCGGTAAGATTTTATCCGGTGGTGTGGATGCGAATGCGCTTCACAAGCCGAAGCGTTTCTTCGGTGCAGCTCGTAACGTCGAAAATGGCGGATCTTTAACCATCATCGCGACAGCCTTGATCGAAACGGGATCGAAAATGGACGAGGTTATCTTTGAGGAATTCAAAGGAACGGGTAACATGGAATTACAATTAGATCGCAAGCTGGCGAATCGCCGAATCTATCCATCGATCGATGTGACAGCTTCAGGAACGCGTCGCGAGGATCTATTGATGGATCCAGCCGTTCTACAACGTGTTTGGATCTTGCGCAAGCACATGTCCGACATGAACTCGGTAGAGGCGATGGAATTCTTGCAACAGCAAATGAAAGGAACAAGGAACAACGAAGAGTTCTTGGTTTCTATGAATAGATAGAAATGTCTTCTACAATACAGCCAGTTTGGTTCATTGGGCACGGAAGCCCGATGAACGCACTGGATGATTAATACCCCAGAAAAACTTTGTCGATAATGCTGCAAGCTTGATCCATCTCCGCACCGGTGATGGTGAGGGGAGGAGCTAAACGGATTTTATTGCCGTGTGTCGGTTTCGCGAGTAAGCCCTTTTTCATCAGGTCTAAACAGATTTCCCAAGCCACTTTGCTGTCTTCATCGGTATCAATTTCGATGGCACACAATAGGCCTTTTCCTCTAACGGACTTAATTAAGGCCGTTTTATCGCGTAAACTTTCTAAGAATTTTAGTAGTTGTCGTCCTCGCACTTTGGCATTTTCGACTAAGTCTTCATCTTCAATAATATCGATAGCCACGTTTGTCACTGCGCAGGCCATTGGATTTCCACCATAGGTCGAACCATGTTCGCCTGGTTTGATGGTCAACATAATTTCATCGTTACAAAGTACCGCTGAGACCGGCATGAATCCGCCCGAAAGCGCTTTGCCTAACAATAAGATATCAGGATGAACTAATTCGTGGTGACAAGCTAGCCACGCACCCGTGCGACCTAAACCGGTTTGAATCTCATCAGCAATGAAAAGGACGCGGTATTTTTTGCATAATGCCGCCGCCTTTTTTAAATAGCCAGTCGATGGAATTACCACCCCAGCTTCGCCCTGAATAGGTTCCACCATGAAAGCAGCCACGTTCGGGTTTTGTAATTTCTCTTCTAAAGCAGCTAGATCATTGTAGGGAATTCGGCTGAATCCTGGAACAAAAGGTCCAAAGTTGTTATAAGACGATGGGTCACTCGATGACGAAACCGCCGCGATGGTTCTCCCCCAAAAATTCCCTTCCGCAAAAATAATTTCCGCCTGATTCGCCGGAACACCTTTCACCTCATAAGCCCATTTGCGGGCTAATTTGATGGCTGATTCACCGGCTTCCACGCCGGTATTCATCAACAGCACCTTTTCATAGCCAAATTTCTCCGCTAATTTCTTCTCTGTTGAACCTAGAAGATTAGTGTGAAAGGCACGAGAACTGAGTGTTAATTTAGACGCCTGATCTGAAATGGCTTTGACTAAACGGGGATGGCAATGCCCTTGATTCACTGCGCTGTAGGCAGATAAAAAATCCAGGTACTTCTTACCCGTTACGTCATACACATGCACTCCCTCGCCGCGTTCTAAAACGACCGGCAATGGATGGTAATTATGTGCCCCAAACTCAGATTCTAAATAAATATACTCTTGTGGGGTCATAGTAATTCGTAAATTCCTGCTACCCCTTGTCCACCACCTACGCAGGCTGTGACCATACCGTATTTTTGGTTACGTAGGCGCATTTCGTTGAATAATTGGATTGATAATTTAGCGCCCGAACATCCCAGTGGGTGTCCAAGTGCAATAGCTCCACCGTTCACATTGACG
>CAJCBY010000339.1 GCA_903960725.1 uncultured Cytophagaceae bacterium
GATTCGATTTACAAAATCAAATTTAAAGTCCAGCAGCTAATATTTCTTGGTTAATTTCTTTAATCAAACCTGGGCCTTCATAGATGAAGCCAGAATAGATCTGCACTAGAGAAGCTCCTGCCTTTAATTTCTCAATGGCATCCGCGCCAGAATGAATACCGCCTACCCCGATGATGGGGAACTGGCCGTTTGATTTTTGATGTAAATAAGCAACCACCTCAGTAGACCGTTGAGTTAAAGGCTTTCCACTTAATCCACCCATCTCCCCTTTAAAAGCAGATTGCAATCCCTCGCGAGACAAGGTCGTATTCGTCGCAATGACACCTGCTAACCGGGTTTCTAAGACAATCTCTATCACATCATCCAACTGATCATTACTCAAATCAGGTGCAATTTTCAATAGAATCGGCTTGGGAACCGCCTTCAATGCATTTAGATCTTGAAGGGTCTGTAACAATTGTTTTAGCGGCTCCTTTTCTTGAAGCGCACGTAAATTAGGTGTATTGGGCGAACTGACGTTGACTACAAAATAATCCACCACATCGTATAAGGCCTCAAAACCTTGGCAATAATCATCGTCCGCTAATTCATTAGGCGTCACTTTATTCTTCCCTAAATTCCCCCCCACAATTACTTTCGACCGACGTTTCTCTAAGCGGGCTTTCATCGCAGCTAAACCCTCATTATTAAAACCCATTCGGTTAATAATTCCTTCATCTTCGAGTAGACGAAATAAGCGAGGTTTGGGATTACCGTCCTGAGGCTTTGGGGTAACAGTTCCTACTTCAATAAATCCAAAACCCAATTCTGCGAATTCATCTATCAACATGGCATTTTTATCAAATCCAGCCGCAAGACCCACCGGATTAGGGAAATGTAGCCCAAAAACCGTTCGTTCTAATCGTTTATCCTCTACCTGAAACAATGCTTTGAATAACGAGGACATGCCGGGAATACGCAGGCTAAAGCGAATTAAATCAGTCGCTAGGTAATGCGCACGCTCTGGATTGAACAAAAAGAAAAGGGGTTTTATGAAAATTTGATAAAACATGTGGATTTTTTGAGCGAATTATTCCACAAAAATACAAAAAAGGACGGGTCGATGCCGCACTCTTAAAAAAAATCCTAATTTTAAGATATCAAGCATTTTACCCAAAAATGATAGCCTATGTTAAGTCGTGTAGCTAATTCCATCTATTGGATGAATCGATACATCGAGAGAGCAGACAATTATGCGCGCTTTATCTCGGTGAACTTCAATCTTGCATTAGATTTACCCCCCAATGTATCAGAACAATGGGAACCCTTAATCGTAGCAACGGCGGACCACTATAATTTTTTCGAACACTATGCTGAAGCAAATCGAGAGAACGTGTTATACTACATGACTTTTGACGACAATAATCCTAATTCGATACTCTCCTGCCTTTTTTCGGCTAGGGAAAATGCCCGGACGATACGCGAAAGTATATCCAAAGAAATGTGGGAATATGTCAACCAAATTTACTGGAAAGTAAAAGATCGAGTTGAAGGCAGTAAGAGCTGGGAGCTAGCTCGATACCAAGGATTTTTAGAGGAAATAAAATCTGGAAGTCAGCTCTTTTACGGCATTGTAGATTCGACAATCACTCGCGGGGAAGGTTGGCATTTTGGTCAATTAGGGAAATTATTAGAGCGCGCTGATAAAACAACCCGTTTTTTGGATGTCAAATACTTTACACTTTTACCAAATGTAGATTCAGTAGGATCACCTTTAGACCTTCTATTGTGGTCCTCCGTATTGAAATCTGTTTCGGCCTATAACATGTTCCGTCAGCAATACAAAGTGGTTAATCCCACGAACATTGTGGAATTTTTAATATTAGACAAAGGTTTCCCGCGTTCAGTCGTTCATTGTTTAACCGAAGCCGAACAATCACTCTATGCGATTTCAGGTACATCTTTTGACCACGGCTATTCGAATTTAGCCGAGAAAAAACTTTCTAAAATTCTTTCGGAAGTACAGTTCACCGAGATCGATGATATTTTAACGACTGGATTGCATCAGTTTTTAGATGCTTTCCAAACCTCTAATAACGACATCGGACAAACCATCCACAACACCTATTTTGACTTAAAGCCGGTCAGTTAATCCGGCTATTCGTCAAAAAAATTGTAATATTACGCGGCCAATTGCCACCCTTACCTTATGACTTATTGTTTAGGAATTACCGTTAAAGAAGGAATTATTGCCATCGCTGATACCCGCATTACAGCGGGTAATGAGGTGTACTCAAATAAGAAAATCTCCATTCACGAGATCAAAAATCATTCATTATTTATCATGACAGCTGGATTAAGATCCGTTCGTGATAAAGCAGTTACCTATTTTAATCAAGCAATAGTCGATGAGGAGGAAAGCTATGATTATATGTTTCAAGCGGCGACGTCTTTTGGCCAAAAACTAAAACAAGTGGCTGCCGAAGACCGCGAAACCCTCGAGAAAGAAGGTTACGCTTTCAATTTACATGCGATTGTAGGAGGCCAAATGCCCAAAGATGCAGAACATAAGCTATTTCTCATCTTCCCTGAAGGCAATTGGATTGAGATAAACGATGGATTGAAATACCAGATTATTGGTAATTCCAATTACGGTAAGCCTCTTTTAAATCGTAATTTAACCCATGAAACCTCCTTAAAAGAGGCCTTAAAAATGGGCTTCTTATCCTTCGATGCCACCCAAGTCAGTGCTAATGATGTCGATTATCCAATCGATGTCGTTGTTTACGAAAAAGGAAGTTTCAAAGCGAAAGAGGTTCGACTCTACAAAGAAGACATGCAAGCCATTTCGGATAATTGGAACGAGGCATTACGTAAATCACTGGAGGGAATCGATGAAGGTTGGATGAAAGAGTTAATTTCTTCTGTGAAATGATCGCACGTATCCAGCACAAACTACGGTATGATTACAGTGAATCGGTCACCTTAGACCCTCATATCCTGTATTTGCATCCTCGCAAAAGCGCCCTTTTAACGGTTCAAGATTTTCAATTAAACATTCAGCCAAGCCCGGTTCAAATTTCCAAAAACCTGGATCCGGAAGGAAACATTCAAAATATTTTATTCTTCAAAGAGCCTACCTCTTTTTTATCTATCGAAGTAAATGC
>CAJCBY010000340.1 GCA_903960725.1 uncultured Cytophagaceae bacterium
ATGCACCTTATCAATTTTGGAGTAGAAATAATGAGGTGGTTATTCCTATTGAATGGAAGTAGTAAATTAATGCTCCAGTTCTTCCTCTAAAAGCTTAATTAATTCCTTGGCTTTTTGCTGTTGCATTTGGGACATGATAACATAGTAGGAGATGTACCCTTTCATGGTACCAGTCGTATTCGCATATTCGTAAAAAGCATTTTTATTGGATGATAGAAATGCGTTACCTGTTTGTTTTTTGATTTTGTCTAAACCGACTTTATCAAAACCAACTTTTCCGATGGTCTCTTTAGTGGAAAAAACGGTCGTTTGAAGTAAGGCATTTTGAATTCGATGGACATTTGCGCCTCGATCTAATAATTGATTTAATTGAACCATCATGGTTACTTTTCCTTTTTCGTATTCTGAAATTTTACGAACTATCTCTTCATTTTGAATCAGTCGGAATCCACCTGCATTGCGTAATTGATCGATAGTTCCTGATGAAAAATCGATGTTATAAACTCTAGATACCATGATGAGACTATTTATGTAAATGGAATCGATATCAGCCTCATTCCAGGTAGGTTTAAAGATTACTTCATTGAGTTTATTGACAGCATTGACCATTTCTCCCATTCTGAATTCTTTCGTGTCCATTTCACTTAAATCCGCTTTCAGATCTTTATTCATGCTCACTAAATAATCGTGCTCCTTATGTCTCTCCGCTCTGTATTCGAGGTAATATTCAGCCATGAAACCTAAAAAGACGGCGAAGAATAGCATTAGGAATTCTTGAACGTATTCTTTCCAGGATTTAGGGTGGTGGCTGTGGTGGTGTACTTCCATGGGTTGATGTTACAGATTATCGTTTCTTGAAATTATCAGTTTTAATTGATTATGCCAAAGAAGGGTAGATAACTGTTACTTTATGTGCAATAGTGCGAATATGAATTAGCTGTTTTTTATAATGCGTATTATTGTCTAATATTGTATCCAATTGAATACACTTTTCAAATGTACCTAATCGAAAAAACAGTAGAATTTGATAAGTGGCTTCGAAAACTGAAAGATATTCGGGCTAAGGCAATTATATTATTTAGAATTCAAAAAGTCGAAAATGATGGGCACTTTGGAGATTGTGAATTAGTAGGTGATGGCATTCGAGAATTGAAAATTGATTTTGCTAAAGGCTATAGAATATATTTGAAGGAAAAGGATAGAAGAGTTATCATTCTTTTGGTTGGTGGAGATAAATCAACCCAACAAAAGGACATCAAAAAGGCTAAAGAAATTTTACATCAAATAAACAATTGAGAATTATGGAAACTTCGAAATTTGATATAGCAGACTATTTAGATAGTAATGAAATGGTCACAGAATATCTAAATGCCGTATTAGCTGAGGGGAATGAGTCAGATTTTATTGTTGCGCTTGGAAATATCGCAAAATCGATAGGAATGTCTAAAATCGCTAATGAAACTGGCTTAAGCAGACCTAGTTTATACAAAGCTCTTTCAGATGGCTCAAAGCCTCAATTTGAAACGATAATGAAAGTGTTAAGAGCAATTGGTAGTCAAATACAAATTAGTTCAGTTAGATAGTCTACATTTTTAAATTCAAACTACCTAGTTTTCCTAGTTTTATTGCAAAAATGCAGCCTGATCAAAGGCGGCCTTCTTCATTGTTTGATATGTTTAAGGTTTCCAAAAAATAGCTAAATGTCGTATTTAAATGTTGAATATTTTTTTATGTTATTTTTCTCACCCAATTCCTTTTTCTTTCTTGGTTATTAATACCTTTAACTAAATTAAATCGTAAACTATGCCCCGTTTTCTTCTCGCCCTTTGCGCGATGCTATTCTTTCTATCTTGCGCAAAAGAAGAGCAGGTGCCCGTTACAACGACGCCTTCACTTGATTTTTCAAACGCAGAATATTACCTGAGCCTTCCTAAGCAGAAATCTTTTTTTCAAAAAATTGATAAGCCCTCAGCCAGCGCTTTAGGCGACATCCTGACGGTGAATTCAGACCAAACTTTTCAGACCATGGATGGTTTTGGGCTAGCGTTAACGGGTGGAAGTGCTCAGGTAATTTACCGCTTGGAGCCGGTGAAAAGAGCTGCATTGTTGCAGGAGTTGTTTGGGAAAAATGGGATGACGGTTCTGCGCATTAGTATAGGTGCGTCTGATTTAGATTCAGCGGTATTTTCTTATGAGGAGGAGCCGGGAATGTTTAGTTTGGAAAAATCTAAGCCTGATTTAATTCCTCTGTTGAAAGAAATTTTAGCCGTTAATCCGGCTATTAAAATTATGGCATCGCCTTGGTCTGCCCCCATTTGGATGAAGGATAATTATAGAAGTAGGGGCGGTTCCTTGATGGAAAAATACTACGTTACCTATGCGGAACATTTAGCTAAGTATATTCAGGAGATGGCTAAAGAAGGTATTCCCATTTGGTCTATTACACCACAAAACGAACCCCTTAATCCAGGTAATAATCCGAGCATGTACATGAGTGCAGAAATGCAGGGTAATTTCATCGTAAAAGCCTTAGGGCCTGTATTTCAGCGATTAAATCTTCAAACAAAAATTATCATCTACGATCATAATTGTGACTATCCAGAATATGCGATCGGATTGTTAAATGTTCCCGAAGTTCGCAAATATGTGAATGGGTCTGCATTTCACTTATATGGAGGGGAAATTTCTGCTATGAGCAAAGTGAAATCAGCGCATCCGGACAAAGATTTATACTTTACTGAGCAGTGGACAGGAGCTAAGGGAAATTTTGCCAGTGAATTTATGTGGCATATGAAAAACGTGATTATTGGTTCTGTCAATAATCATGCTAAAGCGGTCATCGAATGGAATTTAGCAACAGACCCTACTTATGGGCCTCATACCCCCGGCGGCTGCTCAGAATGCCTTGGGGCTCTAACTATCGGTGGTCAGGAAATTACCCGAAATCAATCCTACTACATCGTCATGCAAGCGGCTAAATTTGTACCACCCGGATCGATTCGCTTAGGTACTTTCGCACCTGTGGGCACGCATGCCGCTGCCTTCAAAAGACCCGATGGAAAAATAGTCATCTTAATTCAAAACGAAGGGGCGAAAAAGAACCTAAGCATAGACAAGCTAAACATCGAATTAGCGGCGGAATCTGTTTTGTCGATTGTGCTTTGATAGGCAATTCTACTAGGCAAATAATTTTAGAATAATATAATTAATTACTAAAATCAAACGGCCGTCCTATTTCTAGAATCTCTAAAAAGCGTACTTAATTCCAGGCCTTTAAAACTGAAACCGGTAACTAAATCCTTATGAAACATACTCCTACCATTCTCAAATTAATCGCCTTCTGTTTCTCCCTTTTTGTGTTTACCTCTTACAGATGTTCGGACGTATCTGCGAACGAGACATCTAAAGTTATCATAAAGAAGGAGATTAAATTCGATACGATTTCTTTAGCCATTGTGGGCGATTTGATGTGCCATTCTCAGCAGTATAAAATGGCCAAAACGGATTCAGGATACGACTTCAATCCTACCTTTGCCCCTGTGAAAAAGTATTTAGCGGATGCTGATTTTACCTTAGGTAATCTGGAGACGGTAACGGCTGGTGCGGCTGCAAACTTCACTGGTTTTCCTATGTTTAATACCCCGGTTGAGTACCTTGATGCGCTTAAAAATGCGGGTTTTGATGTATTGACTAATTCAAATAATCACTCCTTAGATCGCGGATTTATGGGGGTAGAAAAGACGATTGTTGAATTAGACAAACGAGGTTTATTACATACGGGAACTGCTCGCACTGCCGCTGAGCGGAATATTCCCTTAATTCTGAAGAAGAATAATACCAAACTCGGCGTTTTAGCCTATACCTACGGAACGAATGGGATTCCGATCCCTAAGGGAAAGGACTTTTGTGTTAATCTTATTGATACTTTGAAAATTAAGACAGATATTCAAAATTCGAAGAAATCCGGTGCTGACGTCGTTATGGTCTTTGTTCATTGGGGTAATGAGTACCAAAGATATCCAAGTGATTCCCAAAAGATGGTCGCTAATTTTATCCATAAAAATGGTGGATTACTTGTTTTTGGCTCTCATCCACACGTGTTGCAGCCTACGAATGTGAAGTCC
>CAJCBY010000341.1 GCA_903960725.1 uncultured Cytophagaceae bacterium
CTTGATTCGTGCGCTGCACAAAGACTCCGGTAGATTGCTGAAAGAACTCTGGAGTATTCATCAACTGTTGATTCGCCACCTTTCTTTTCGAAATGGCGAGCGGAGCGCGCTGAATAGCCACGGGTTGTCTGCTCGCGCTGACTACGACATTAACTAAAGTGTCCGAAAGGCTTGAAAACGCCATTTGGACACCTAATATGCTCAAGTAAATAAGATTCATATTAATCCTCGTCTTCTTCAGATGTAGCTAAAATAGCCGCTCTTCGAGGTGCAGGCATTACCGAGTTCTCCCCTTTTACTGCTTTCCAAATCACTTCACTAAATTCTAAATCAGGAATCGAATCTTCCTTTTTGAAATCGAATTTCGCACTTTTTTGAGCGCTAGGCGTGTCTTTCACATTTAGTTCAAATAAATTTGTGCGCGGCAATTCGTGTATGAATGGAGTCAAATTAGGAGTCGAAGTAAAGCTACGGAACATCGGAGTCGCTGCCGCATCGTATTGGCTCATTGGAGGCAATCCTAAAATTAATTCAATCGTACGCAACATCGAGGAAGTAGAATAAGGCGTGTGATCTACAAATCCGCGTTTCACGAATCCTCCTGCCAGATAGGCAGTGGTACGGTGAGCATCTACGTGGTCTGGTCCGTTTTGGGCATCGTCTTCTACGATGAATACGGCTGTTTCTTTCCAAATTGGAGATTTAGACAAATGCTCAATAAATAAACCGATGGCATAATCATTATCCGCTACATACGCGAATGGGGTCTTTTTTCCTAAGCGTTGACCTTCCGTATGATCATTTGGAAATTGCATCGAATTAAACTGAGGCACTTGATTTAAGGCAAGCAGGCGATCAAAGTCTCTTTTCCAAGCTTGAAAACGCGTGGTATCCATCACATCTTGGTTAAAGGAGGAGTAGTCCGGACAGAAATGATCTTTAATCGCTGGGATGTTAGGTTTGAAACCTGTGGCAAATTCTCCATAGGTCCGATAAGTAACGCCAGCGCGTTTGCAATAATCCCAGATAAATCCATTCTTCGGGTTTGCAATCGCACGGTGACCTTCCCCGTCATATTTACCTCCGCGTCCACCATAAGAAGTGGGCCAGGTTTTCTCTAAATAATCTGTCGCGTGTGCCGAAGTCGACCAGTTATGGCCATCCGCACTCACTTCGCCATCTACATAGAAATTATCTAATAAGACGAAATCCTTTACCAGCTTGTGCTGATTAGGCGTATATTTTTCGCCAAATAACAATAATGTCGTATCCCCATTTCCACCTACAACATCGGATAATACTTGGTCATAAGTGCGGTTTTCTTTCAAAATATAGTACACGTATTTAATCGGTGAAGCGTCCCCTACTTTCATCGGGATTGGATTCCCTTTCTCTCCTGCCGCATTCATCTCACTTTCCTTCGTGTAAGGAGTATTTTGGTAAACTGCAGCGGATAAAATGGCTAACTCTTTCTCGCTTGGTTCTTTGAAAATAGACATGGTCCCCTTCATTAATCCACCAATATATTCACTTGGGGCAGTCGCGGTGTTATCTGATTTCTGGTAGGTTACCGTTTGCTTTTTGGCAATCGGATTCGGGCCTTTCGGATTCGCGAAAGAAGAGAATCCTTTTCCATTCGCCACGTATAATTTCCCTTTGATTACTTTCAAAGACGTAGGGTACCAGCCTACCGGAATGAAACCTAAGGACTTCGATTGCCCTGGTTTTTCTACTTCAAATACCGCTAAGCAGTTGTTATCCGCATTCGAGACATACAAACGTTCTTCATTGGCGGATAAGGCCAAACCGTTCGTCGAGCTACCTTCCAATGCATTAGGCACTAAGGCAGCGTTTAAAACTTCAATTTCCTTACCAACGCGCAAATCTACGACCGAAACCGAATTGTCATTGGCGTTTGCCACGAACATCACATTACCATTTTTCGTCAGTACCATCTCGTTCGGATGATCACCCACAGCGATAGACTTTGCAAAAGTCTTCGTTTTGATTTCAAAAGGAAGAATCTGACGCGCTCCCCAAACCGAGATATACAACAACTCTTTCTTCTTGTCCATTAAGCAAGTAAAGGCCTCCCCTGGAAGTGAGTGAACACTTAGCACCGCTTTTTTAGCAACATCGACCACGTATAAGGAATTGTTATCCTTTGTGACTACATATAAAATGCCGGTTGCATCATCGAATTCAATACCTGTAGGAGAAATGATTGCCTTCAATTCAGTTGTTAAAGCAATTTTTTCTTGCTCCACTAGTTTTCCAGCTACGATATGAAATACGCGAATACAGTTATCATTACCCCCTGATACAAATACTGTTTTATTATCCCCCGCTACTTTTAAGCCATACCAGGATTTAGGTAGCTTTTGTGAATCTAGGACCTGATTAGTGGCGGCATCGATTAGTTGCAAGCTTTGTACGCTTTGGCCATTATTCGTGACTAAGAGGTAACGCTGATCAGGTGAAACCACCACATTTAAGGGTAAATCACCCAAAGCAACAGACGAACCATGTGGCGATAATTTCCAGCCATTGGGAAGAGTCACTCGCTTCGCGGTTAATTGTGATTTTAAATCTGATTGAGCCCATCCTGCGATAGAAATACTCAATAATAGAAGCAATAGGCGTGTTGATTTCATGTTTGTTTGTTTGAAGGAAAATTACAGTAAAGACATGATTTGTTTATCCCGCATAGGTCAAATTTTACAATTTGATATTATTACTTTTCAATCACAAACTGATCCCTCACCTGCCCATCCGCAGCGACCCATTTAGCGTCAAACTTCGATTTAGAGACATCAATAATCATCGATCCGCCTACCTCCGTATTAACGTAAACCGCTGATTTTAATGGGAAGCCAGGCATTCTTCCGCCTAATCTACTTCCTGAACCGTTGACCACATAAATCACCCCTTGGCCTTTTTTGCCCACCACATACTGATTAGGTGCCTTTTCTGTTGCAACCACCTGGGCAGCTTCATCGAATGAATCATTTAAGCCAAAATGCCCGCGCAAAGGTTTCGTCCGCTCATATACGTGACTGTGTCCGGCTAGCACCACATCGACATTGTATTTTTCAAAAAGTGGATTCACTTTTTCGCGCATATTTTTCATATCTGATTCGGTATCTGAATTGTGCGAACCTTTAGAATAAGGTGGCTTATGAAAATAGACGATGGTGAAGGGGAGGCGATTTGCGGCTAAGTCTTTGGCCAACCAA
>CAJCBY010000342.1 GCA_903960725.1 uncultured Cytophagaceae bacterium
CCACTTTTGCATTAGGGGCATCTAGTATCACTGAATCTAGTTCTACAAGTTTAACGGTGACTTTATCTCAGAAAGCGGCAAGAGATGCTGTATTTGATATAGATTTGAAAGGAACTGCGACTAAAGAGGTAGATTATGAATCAATTTTTGATAGCAAAGGGACAGGAAAACTTGTTGCTGGAGGAAATGGTCGTGGTGGAGCTAATAATCAACTAAATGATCCGCTAGGAGTTTTTGTTACTTCAAATGGAACAGTTTATGCTGGAACCGCAGATAATCCTAAAGTAACGAGATGGGCTCCAGGAGATACCATTGGAACAGTTGTAGCAGGAGGCAATGGTTGGGGCAATAGCCTAAATCAGTTGAGCGGCCCTTGGGGGATATTTGTGGCGGCAAATAATGATGTTTATGTGTCTGACCATAATAATCACCGTGTAATGAAATGGGCATCAGGTGCAATTGCAGGAGTTGTAGTAGCCGGAGGAAACGGCGAAGGGGATGCCGCAAACCAATTACGTTGGCCTACGGGTGTTTATGTGGATGCAGAAGAAAATGTGTATGTAGCAGATAGAAATAACAACCGGGTTCAACGTTGGGCAAAAGGTGAGACAACGGGAACAACTGTTGCCGGGGGAACAACATTTAATGACAATAATAATACGAATCAATTAAGTAATCCACAGGGCTTATTTGTGGATGCTTCTAAAAATGTATATGTATCTACTAACTGGAACCACGCTGTTCAAAAATGGCCAGCGGGTGCAGTAACTAATTCAACACAACCTACTATTGTTGCAGGAGCAAATTGGTATGGTTCTCAATCCAATCAATTAGCAGATGTACAAGGAATTTATGTGGATAATTTAGGTACAGTATATGTGGCGGATCAAAATAATCACCGGGTTCAAAAATGGTTAATAGGGGCTAATGAGGGTATTACAGTGGCCGGCGTAAATGGTAATTCGTCTTCTGAATTAGGGAAATTGAATTCACCTAGTTCTGTCTCTTTTGATGGAGCTGGGAATTTGTACGTAGCAGAGAGAAACAATCACCGCGTACAAAAAATTCAATTGAATCCGCAAATTAAAGTTCCAGCAGGATCTTTAACGGGATCGATGACTATTAAGGGGATGCGTGATGCCATTGCAGAACCAAATGAGACGGCTATAGTTAGTATTTTATCTGCTTCTAATGCAACATATAGTTCAACGGTTTCGACTACTTTAACTATTGATGATTTGGAACCTGTGCCTTCCGTTAGTTTTACATTGAGTAACACTAAGATTACAGAGAATTCAGCTTCTGATGTGGTATTAACAGCAAGAACTTCTGTTGCGTCAAGTTCCGTAATTTCAATTACATTTAATACAGATGGATCTACGGCCTCTTTAACCTCTGAGTTTGTCTTAAGTTCTAATTCTATAGTTATTCCAGCGAATCAGACCTCTGGCACATTGAGAATTTCAACAGCAACATTAAGTGATACGACTGTTGAACCATTGGAAGATATTGTTTTAAATGTGGCCACTATTGAGAATGCAACTGCATCCAATAGAAGCGTTACTTTAAAATTAGAAAGTATTAATAATCCTAGCGCCGTTATATCACTAGGTTCAGCGAGTATTCCAGAAAGCGATAGCACAAATGTAGTATTTACTCTTTCGGGTCGAGCTTCACGTGATGCTGAGATTGAAGTGGCTTTATCAGGTACAGCCCTTATTGATAAAGACTTTACCTTAGAGTACCCGGGTAAGGGAGACGCTAAAACTGTAGCCGGAGGTAATGGCAATGGTAATGAAAACAATAAAGTAAGTGATCCACTTGGACTATTTGTATCATCGAATGGAACTGTATTCGTTTCTAATAGTAATAATCCTAAAATTACAAAATGGGCACCAGGGGCAACCACTGGAACGGTTGTAGCTGGTGGAAATTGGTGGGGAGCAAACCTCAATCAATTAGGAAATCCTTGGGGAGTATTTGTTGCCGCTAACGGAGATGTCTATGTATCAGATCATAATAATCACCGTGTGGTTAAGTGGGCTCCAGCAGCGACGCAAGGAGTTGTTGTGGCAGGTGGGAATGGAGAGGGTTCAGAGCCTAATCAATTACGTTGGCCTACAGGTGTTTTCGTTGATGCTGAGGAGAATATCTATGTAGCGGATAGAAATAATAATCGTGTTCAAAAGTGGGCAAAAAATGCAGTTGAAGGCACAACGGTGGCCGGAGGAAGTAATTTCAATAATCAAAATAATGTTAACGTATTAAATAATCCGCAGGCAGTATTTGTTGATGCTGATAAGAACATCTATGTAACAACCGGTTGGAATCATGCCGTTCAAAAATGGGCTCCAGGGGCAACTCAACCTACAATCGTGGCAGGGGGTAACTGGTACGGTTCCGCTCCTAATCAGCTAGCAGACCCAAGTGGTATTTATGTTGA
>CAJCBY010000343.1 GCA_903960725.1 uncultured Cytophagaceae bacterium
TAGTGCAGCCTTTTTCGGCACCAATACGAAGTGCTTCTTTTAAGCCATTAGCGATATCATCTGAGCTTAAACCGGATTTAGTGGCTCCTGAGGCGATTGCAGATGCTTTTTTGAGGATACCTTGGAAGGATTGAGCTTGAGTGTTAAAGCTGAGAACTAGTATGAGTAAAAGTATTTTTTTCATATTAATTTAAATTTTCAAAGATCAAAGCAAAAAGTTCAAAGTTGGAATCCCCTATGGGGATGACCATATGAAATATTTCCTTCGGACTCTTTTCCTCCGGACTCATTCCCTCCGGACTCTTTCCCTCCGGACTCATTCCCTCCGGACTCATTCCCTCCGGACTCATTCCCTCCGGACTACGTACTAGCAACTAAATTTACCAATTTATCCCTATCTTTAAATGCACTTTTTATTAAATGACCATGAAATTACGTTTCCTACCTCTATTACTCCTCCCCCTATTTTCTAACGCACAATCGAATTCCGATAGTCTTTTCATCAAAAAGATGTCTGATGAGATTATGACCAACGGGAAGGCCTATGATTTATTATATGAGTTGACCAAAAAGATAGGTGGTCGATTAGCCGGTTCGCCGCAAGCACAGAATGCGGTAACTTGGGGAAAGAAAAGTTTAGAGGCGATTGGGGCAGATAGAGTGTTTTTACAGCCTTGTAAGGTGCCTAATTGGAAGCGTGGAGGAAATGATTTTGTGGCGATTACTGGAGTGAATGGAGAGGCGAGAATGCAGCCCTTGGCGGCTTTGGCCTTAGGAAATTCAATGGGTTCGAATGGATTAATTGAGGCGGAAGTGCTCGCTGTGTCTAGTTTTGAGGAATTAGAGAAGCGCAAGGAGGAGGTGAAAGGCAAGATTGTGTATTACCACAGTGTTTTTGATCTAACGAAGATTCAGACCTTCAAGGCTTATGGAGAGAGTGGCGCTTTTCGTCGTTCTGGGGCGAGTAGAGCCGCGAAATATGGGGCAGTGGCGGTGATGATTCACTCGCTGAGTACGGCGCCGGATAATGAACCGCACACGGGTAGCATGAGTTATGATGAGGCCTATCCGAAGATTCCAGCCGTGGCTTTAGGACCGAATGATGCGAAGATGTTGTATGCTTTGGCCAAAAAAGGAACCATCAAAGCCCAAGTACAAACCTACGGTTTCTTCCTTCCAGACGCTGATGATAACAACGTCGTGGCAGAAATCCGTGGCTCCGAATTTCCAGACCAATACATCACGCTAGGCGGTCACTTAGATAGCTGGGATGTAAACGAAGGCGCACACGATGACGGCGCGGGCATCGTCCACACGATGGAAGTATTGCGCGTCATGAAAGCGTTAAACTACAAACCAAAACGCACCATCCGTTTTGTCCTATTCGCGAACGAAGAAAATGCCGCGCGCGGTGGCAGAGAATATGCGAACCAAGCTAAAATCAACAAGGAGAACCATATTTTCGTCATCGAAAGCGATGAAGGTGGCTTCACCCCGCGTTCGATCGGAATAACCGCACCTCTAGCGCAATTCGCTAAATTCCAAAAGTGGACTCCCCTATTAAAGCCATATGGATCCGAGATTACTTTTGGCGGTGGCGGTACTGACATTGCCCCTATGGCCGGAATCAATAAAGAATCCATCTTAGCAGGACTTATACCAGACAGCCAACGTTATTTCGACCTACACCACGCAAAAACCGACGTGTTCGAAAACGTGAACAAAAGAGAACTACACTTAGGCGCCGTGAACATGGCTGCTATCATCTATTTAATTGACAAATACGGAACCAACTAATGAAAACGACCGTCCTACTCCTATTCTGCGCCTTAACCTCTTTTGCACAATCCTCTTTTTCCGTTTTAGTCTACACGAAAAATGGCCCTGGTTATGTGCACGATAATATTCCCTCAGCAGTAGCCGCCGTTCAAAAGTTAGGCTCTGAAAATCGCTTTAAAGTGGATGTTTCTGCTGATCCGGTGGTGTTTGAAGAAAAGAATTTGGCCAAATACAAAGTCATCATCTTCACCTCCACTAACAACGACGTCTTCGACACGGACGCTCAGCGCGTCGCTTTCCGCCGCTATATCGAAGCAGGTGGCGGATTCGTGGGAGTGCACTCGGTGACGGGCACAGAACGCAAATGGAGCTGGTTCAAATCGATGGTAGGCGAAACCTTCTCTTGGCACGCCAAGTTTCAACCTTTCTCGGTCATCAACATCGCCCCATCCCACCCTTCCTTAAAGGGTGTGCCACTAAAATGGACGAAAGAAGACGAATGCTACTTTGGTTTTGAACTCTACCCCGGCATCCAAACTTTGATGATGCACGACGTAACCACCTTAGACCAGTCACAAAAAGACCTTATCACAAAACACAAAGGCGTTTACGGCGACTATTTTCCAGCCGTTTGGACTCAAAACTTCCAAGGCGGTCACATCTGGGTCACCACCCTAGGCCACGCGAAAGAAAACTACCAAGAACCGACCTACTTGAACCACTTGTTGCAAGGGATCAATTACATCGCTGGCCAAGTGAAGGCAATCGATTACTCGAAAGCTACTTCACAGGGAAGAGATGAGGGGTTGAAGTTTTAGGGTTCTATCCATAATTAAACAAAAAGCCTCAAATTTGCATTTTTGAGGCTTTTTTGTTTAGTTGGGATCGTAAATTTCTGCTGAATTTTTTGAGTTAGATGAATAACCTCCAATTATTAGTGTTTTCCCATTTGGAAGTAGAGTTGCAGAATGCCATGCTCTCGGTGTTAACATTGGAGTGACATTTCGTATGAATTGATTTGTTGAAGGATCGAATAACAATGCTGCTTGCAATTCAGCACTTCCCATAGAATTCTGACCTCCGGTTATTAATACCATTCCATCATTTTGTAAAGTTGCAGTAAAATGGTACATCCAATCTGGTAAATTGGGTAGTTGGGTAAATCTTTTGGTTGTGGGGTCATAAATATCTGCTGTATTTGTTGGTTGCTCTCCTCCCATTCTATGGTTAGCCCCACCTAGCACTAATACTTTACCATTATTCAATTTAACCATCCTCATAATCGATTTTGCTTCTGATAAATCATTCTCAGTTGAGGTATAAGTATTCGCAACAGGATCATAAATTACAGCAGTCTTTAAAAATGTGCTATTGTTAGTTTGTCCGCCTGCAATTAATACCGTTCCATTATTTAAAGTTATACTACCGTGTCTAAATCTAGCTGAACTCATGGACATTGACCTTGCTGCTGAA
>CAJCBY010000344.1 GCA_903960725.1 uncultured Cytophagaceae bacterium
GGTGCTGATTTCTTAAACGTGTGTAAGCAAGTGAAAGAAATGTTAGGTAGCTACGCAGTGCCACTTCAATTGCCTATCGGTGCTGAAGAAGGATTCGAAGGTGTAGTTGATTTAGTTAACTTCCGTGGAATCAAATGGAACGAGGCAGATAAAGGAATGACATTCACTGAGGTACCCATCCCAGATGATATGTTAGAAGAGGCGACTGAATACCGTGAGAAATTATTAGAAGCGGTTGCTGAATTCGATGAGACTTTGATGGAGAAATACTTCGAAGATCCTGCATCTATCACAGAAGACGAAATCTTAGCTGCTTTACGTGCTGCTACGATCTCAATGAAAATCGTTCCAATGCTTTGTGGTTCATCTTTCAAAAACAAAGGTGTTCAAACCATGTTAGATTACGTAATGGCGATCTTACCATCTCCGATGGACAAAGAAGGCGTAAAAGGTATTCACCCTGACACAGGTGCTGAAATCTTGCGTAAGCCAAGTGAGTCTGAGCCTTTCGCGGCTTTGGCATTTAAAATTGCAACTGACCCTTACGTAGGTCGTTTATGTTTCATCCGTGCTTATTCAGGTGGATTAGATTCAGGTTCTTATGTATTGAACAACCGTTCAGGAAATAAGGAGCGTATCTCTCGTATCTTCCAAATGCACGCGAACAAGCAAAATGCGATCGAGCGCTTAGGAGCTGGTGATATTGGTGCGGTTGTAGGTTTCAAAGACATCAAAACAGGGGATACCCTTTCTGATGAGAAACACCCAATCATCTTAGAAGCAATGGACTTCCCAGAGCCAGTTATCGGTTACGCAATCGAGCCTAAGAAAGCGGCTGATGCAGATAACTTCTCTAAAGCGATCACTAAATTGATCGAAGAAGATCCTACGTTACAAGTAGAATCAAACGAAGAGACTGGTCAAACGATCATCAAGGGTATGGGTGAGCTTCACTTAGAGATCATCATCGACCGTATGCGTCGTGAGTTCAAAGTAGAAGTGAACCAAGGTGCTCCTCAAGTAGCTTACAAAGAGTCTTTAACTAAGACAACCGAACACCGTGAGGTTTACAAGAAACAATCAGGTGGTCGTGGTAAGTTTGCTGATATCGTATTTGAAATCGGACCAAGAGAAGATGACAAACCAGGTTTAGAATTCGTTAACAATATCGTAGGTGGTGTAATTCCTCGTGAATTTATCCCTGCAGTTCAAAAAGGATTCGAAGAAGCAATGAAAAATGGTGCTTTGGCTGGATACCCAATGGATTCAATGAAAGTTCGTTTATTCCACGGATCTTTCCACGATGTCGATTCAGATTCATTATCATTTGAATTAGCGGCTCGTATGGGTTACAAAGAATCAGCGAAACAAGCGGGTGCGAAGTTAATGGAGCCTATCATGGCCGTTGACGTTGTTACTCCAGACGAATATACTGGACCTATCACAGGTGACTTAAACCGTCGTCGTGGTATCATGAAAGGTATGGATTCTCGTCAAGGAGCGGTAATCTTGAAGGCTGATGTGCCTCTTTCTGAATTATTCGGTTACGTAACAGATTTACGTACGATGTCATCAGGACGTGCAACAGCATCATTAACGTTCTCTCACTACGAATTCGTTCCTCAGAATATTGCTGAAGAAGTAGTTAAGAAAGCAAAAGGATTGTAAGATTCTTTGAAGATAGAGAAAAGCCCGAGCGATTTGTTCGGGCTTTTTTTATGCCAAAACCTCTCATCCGTCCCACGCTCAATACATCCTCCCCCGCTATCTTTTGTCTAAAAAGACGAATTGTTTCCAAGAATGGATGTATTTTTGAATTTATTAATTTGATTACTATGACTAAAATTATCGAGACCTATTCTATTTCTAAGCGCTATGTAATGGGCGAAGAAGTGATCGACGCTTTAAAAGACGTAACCATCTCTGTTAACAAGGGAGAATATGTCGCTTTCATGGGTCCGTCAGGTTCTGGTAAATCAACTTTAATGAATATCGTAGGCTGCTTAGATACGCCCTCTACGGGCAAATATATCTTGAATGGACAAGATGTATCGGAGATGTCAGAAAACGAACTAGCAGCCGTAAGAAACAAGGAAATCGGTTTTGTTTTCCAAACCTTCAACCTACTTCCACGACAATCGGCACTCGAAAACGTAGCCTTGCCTTTAATCTATGCGGGTTATTCCAAAAAAGAACGTACAGAAATCGCGATGAACACCTTGAAAGGGGTAGGACTAGACAACCGCGCCTTGCATAAGCCGAACGAGCTTTCCGGAGGCCAAAGACAGCGTGTAGCCGTGGCACGCGCTCTTGTCAATGATCCATCGATACTTCTTGCTGATGAGCCTACAGGTAACTTAGATACCAAAACCTCGTACGAGATCATGGATCTTTTCGATCAATTGCATAAAAAAGGCAACACCATCGTCATGGTTACCCACGAAGATGATATTGCCCAGTATGCCCACCGCATCATCCGTTTGCGTGATGGCGTCGTAGAATCTGACACCATCAACAAGAACGTTAGAAAGGTAGAAAAAATCTAAAACTTAATTCGATCCGTTCCGTACGGTGCACGTTGTGCTCTACGTAACCACGTATTTGCTTCCGCATCATTTAGAAATTGTTCCTTCTTAGGATCCCATTGCAATTTGCGCGGTATTTTCATCGCCACGTGCGTAATCAGGCAAACCGTGCAAGCGCGGTGCCCAATCTCAATTGGCGAAATTGGCTCTTTACGCGTCTCGATACATTCTAGCCAGTTTCCGTGCTGGTCTGGAGAATTGTATAAATGAATCTCATTTTCTCCGATAACCGATTGCAATATCTTCGGATCAGACGCATCTAACGCCTTCGATCTCACTTTCGCCGTAGGATCACTTGGTGTTGCTGCGTAATCACCGCGGGAAACAAAAATCCATCCCTCAGACCCTTCGTAGCGAATACCGTTTTGATATCCTCCTGAAGTGTACATCGTGATGCCATTTGCGTACTCCGCTTTCGACATGAAGTCCCCGTGCACATTCCATAATCCTGATTTAGGAAACTCAGCCACCGCCTCTACCGAGATCGGACCCGTGTATTCCGTATTCATACCCCAGGCAGCGGAATCATAATGGTGCTGGCCCCAACCCGTGATCATACCCGCGCCAAATTGCTCCATACGCAACCAACCCGGACGATCGTATCCTTTTTGTGGATGTACCCCGATCTCTGTGTACGCCATTTCTGGTGTAGAACCTAACCACATATCGAAATTGAATCCTTTAGGCACAGGCATCGCTGGCGCAGGAGGTCCAGATGGATCGCCTGGCAATCCGATTTTCACGGTGTGCAACTTGCCAATGCGGCCATTGCGCACAAGCTCGGCAGCAATTCTGAACTGCGACGTGGAGCGCTGTTGTGTTCCTACTTGCAGAATACGGCCCGTTTTCTTAATGACATTAGCCAGCTGGCGACCTTCATGAATAGTCAAGGAAGTAGGTTTTTGCAAGTAAATATCTTTGCCCGCTAAGGCCGCCTCCATCGCTGGTTGCGCATGCCAAAAATCAGGTGTACTAATCATCACCGCATCAATGTCCTTATTCAAAAGCATCTCGCGGTAATCATCGTACATCTTCACATCGATGTAATTCGATTGTCCCGTTTTCTTCGTGTAGTATTCTTCAACTAATTGCTTCGTCTCCTCTGTGCGGTGGCGATCTAAATCGCAAACCGCCATAATACGCGCCTTTTCGTGCTTCCAAGTTCCTGGCAAGTCATGGGTGCGCGCGATGCGACCGCAGCCGATTTGGGCGATGTTGATTTTATTGCTAGGGGCATCTTTGCCGCCTAAAACGTTCGCTGGAACGATCGTAGGAAATCCGAATGTACCCACGGCACCTAAGGCAATTTTTTGGACAAAATTTCTTCTTTTCATTAGGTCAATGCTATTTTAGTGGCTTTCGCCTGTGCTTGTAAAGCTAATTCCGTGGCTAAGAAACAGTGTTCTTGCGTCATGGCCGTTTCCGTGCGATTCACGACATCGTCCACCACCTTAGCGCCGTGGGTTAATTCCACATTTTTGCAATCCACATATAAGGTCTCTTTGTTATTCACGACATACAAATGGCTTCCTACGCCGTGTGGCGAGGCAATGTCCGTATTCTTGCGGATTTCCATAAATCCTTCCGTTCCTAAAATCGTCAATCGGCCATCACCCCACGTATTCAATCCATTCGGGGTAAACCAGTCTACGCGGATATATCCTGAACCCCCGTTTCCTTGCAGCATTAAATCACCAAAATCTTCGAATTGGGGATGCTGCGGGTAGGTATAGTTTGCGACTTGAGAGGCTACTACTTTGGCATTTTTAGAGCCCGTGAAATGCAAGAATTGATCTACTTGGTGAGAACCAATATCGCAGATAATACCTCCGTAGTATTTTTTATCAAAGAACCAGGCTGGACGCGCATTTAAACTAATGCGGTGTGGGCCTGTGCCTATTGTTTGAATGACTTTTCCAATCATTCCAGTCGCGACTAATTCACTCGCTTTCTCCGTCGCCTTGTTCTCAAAACGTTCGCTATACGAGATGGAATAGATACGCTTGGTGGCTTTCTGTACCTTACGAACCTCCGCTAATTGCGCTAAACTGGTAATGCCTGGCTTATCTACCATGTAATCCTTTCCGTGTTGCATTGCCCGAATGCCTAAAGGCGCGCGCTCAACCGGAATAATCGAACTTAAAATCAATTGAATAGAGGAATCTTCTAAAATTTCGTTTTCAGATGCGGCTTGCTTTACGCCAGGAAATCTGGTGGCAAAGTCTTTGGCTAAATCAGCCTCCTTCGCATAGAAAGAGACCATTTCTCCACCCCCCTTGATGATGGAAGCGGCCATACCGTAAATATGACTATGATTGATTCCAATGACCCCAAATTTGATACGCGGTGCGATGATGCGTTCCGGCATTTCTGGTGCAAAAGATTTAGTGGCGTCTTTAAAAGAACTAGGCAAAAAGGCCATACCGCCTAGCATACTTGCATTGTGCAAGAATTCGCGGCGATTCGAAGCATTGGTTTTCATTTCAACAGGTTTAATTACCTACAAAAGTATAATTCTTGCTGAAATTACTGACTTGCAGGCATAAAAAAAGCTGCTCATTTCTGAACAGCTTTCTTATTATATAAAAAATCTCAAACCTATTTTTTCTTTTCTTTAACACGAGCCGCTTTTCCTTGCTTACCACGCATGTAGTATAAACGTGCACGACGTACTTTACCACGACGTAATACTTCAATTTTGTCGATGTTTGGTGACAAGATTGGGAAAATACGCTCAACACCGATACCATTAGAAATCTTACGAACTGTGAAAGACTCACCAGCACCAGAATTTTTACGTTGAATAACTAAACCTTGGAAAACCTGGATACGCTCCTTGTTACCTTCACGAATTTTCACGTGTACGTTAACCGTGTCTCCTGCAGCGAATTCAGGGTGTTCTCCTCTACGTGCTGCGTTTTCTTGCTCTACGAATTTAATTAAATCGCTCATCTGAACTAATTTTTATTTGATGATAATCAGCGCTTAGCGGCCCACTTGTGCATAAGAACGTCTGATTGGGGTTGCAAAGATAGCAAAAATATTTCTTTCCAAAAACATTTGCCTACTTTTTACCCTTAATCGATTGAACAAAGTCAACGATTTCAGCCTGCAGATCTTTAGCCTGCGCAATCATCTTAACGAAAGCACTACCTATAATCGCCCCCGAGGCATTCTTAGATGCTTTCA